>JAKAWM010000073.1 GCA_021827285.1 Actinomycetes bacterium
TC
This sequence comes from Actinomycetes bacterium, assembly GCA_021827285.1. Classification (GTDB taxonomy): domain Bacteria; phylum Actinomycetota; class Acidimicrobiia; order Acidimicrobiales; family Palsa-688; genus JAKAWM01. Next base: position 3 of record JAKAWM010000073.1, read on the forward strand.
GAGCCGCCACCACACCTGCTGCAAGATCTCGAGGAAATTGGTCGGCTTGAGCGGTGGGGCGGGCATGCCCCGCGCCAACGCGGAATAAAGGTGATGGTGGCCGCAGACGAGCCCCGGCGTCAGCTCCCCCATGAGAACTCGCGGTCCCGTAGCAAGCACGCCAAGAATAACCGGCACTGGAGGCCGCCGCATAATCTCGCACCATGCGGGGAGCGTTTTAGAACGACGATCATGTCCCCTGGCCCCGGCACCAAGGCGCTCCCGCCGAAGAGGTACAGGGCAGTCATCCCAAGTCCGTCCCGCGCCTGGGATCAGGGTTGCCCTGGCCCGGGCGGCGAAGGCTAGGGCAAACGGGGGTCGCGGAACAAGCACCACCCCTTTGTCTGTTTGCACCAACATGACAGCACGGTTCTCGGTTACCTGGGACTACCTTTGCCCCTTCGCACGCAACGCTCACGAGCACGTCGTGACTGCCATCAAGGCCGGCGCTGACTGGGACGTCCGGTTCCGGTTCTTCTCGCTTTCCCAGTCCCACGTGCCGGAGGGCGGCGAGCCGGTATGGGTGGCTCCCGACCAGCACCCGGGAGTGCTAGCTGGTTTGGCCGGCGTGGCAGTCAGGGAGCGCTGGCCGGAACAGTTCCTGGACGTGCACCTTGCCTTCTTCCGCGCCCGCCACGACCAAGGCTTAGACCTGCGGGACCGCGCCGTGATCGCTCACGTACTTTACGGTGCCGGCATCGACGGCAACCGCGTGCTAAATGAGATAGATAGTGGATGGCCGCTTGAGCGTGCTCGTGCCGATCACGAAGAAGCGGTCCAGCGATGGGCCGTGTTCGGCGTTCCTACCTTCATCATGCACGACCTCGCCGTCTTCGTGCGCCTGATGCACAGGCCTCAGGGAGACGCCAAGCTGGCCGAGGCCGCCATTGAACGAGTCCTCGACCTGGCCGCCGAGTTCCCGCAGCTGAACGAGTACAAGTTCACACGGATCCCCCGTTGATGGGCAGGTCGCACCCATGCCACGGATAACGGTCACACCCCCGGTAGATGATGGTCTCATGCAACAGCAAGGCTCCTCGCCCAGCCCAGCGGATCGTCCCCCGGCGCCTGACCAGCCCCAGCTCTTTGTCGCCAGCCAGCGACACGATGAGGGCACCGGCAGCCAACCCGAGAGGCGCGCCGGCCAACGGCAGGGCGCCGGCCACCTTCAGGGCGCCGGCCACCTTCAGGGCGCCGGCCAACGGCAGGGCGCCGGCCACCTTCAGGGCGCCGGCCGACGGCCGAGGCGCGCCGTCCAGAGGCCGATCGGCCAGTCGACCAGGCAGTTGGGTTTGCAGGCCATAGCGCAGGCCAGGGCCGCGCTGGCGGAAGCCACCAAGCGCGCTCAGGCACGTTCCACACCAAAGGCGGCTTGACTTCGCGGGTTGACCTTCGCCTGTCACGGGCTCTGCGCCGCCCGGCCAGGCACGCTGGGGCTCGTCTGGCGGCCATCGGGCTCAGCCGTCGGCGCTATCCGATCAGGACCAAACTGCACAGAAGGCGTGACGCCGTGTACTGGATGGGGCCACCCGTAGTACCGTTCCCTGCGTGACGTCTCTGGCTGAGGCCCTTGGGCACGCCCCGGACGCCAGGTTGCTGCTCGTCACCTGCGACGACCTGGGCGTGAGCTACGCCACAAACTCAGGGGTCTTCGACGCCCTGCGCACCGGTGTGGCCAAGTCGGCTGGGCTGATGGTGCCCGGCCCATGGTCCAGGGAGGCCGCCGCCAGCTACCGCGGTGAAGACGTTGGCGTCCACCTCACTCTCAACGCCGAGTACGACCTGTACCGCTGGGGACCGCTCACCCATTCGCCTTCGCTGCTCGACGGGGACGGGGGGTTCCCACGAACCCTGGTCGATCTCTGGGAACACGCCGACATCGACGAGGTACGCAAAGAGTGCCGCGCCCAAGTAGAGCGCGCCATCTACTGGGGCTTTGACGTGAGCCACCTTTCCACGCACCTGGGTGCCCTTGAGCTACGCCCCGAGTTCTTCGACGTGGCGCTCGAGCTAGCGGTTGAGTTCCGCCTGCCGCTCCGCCTGCCCGGGCCTGATCAGCAGCACAACGCTGGCTTCCCGTTCAGGGAACTCGCCGCGGCCGAGGGTGTCTTGTCCCCTGACCGGCTCGTTCGCGTTACTCGGGGCCGCAGCGCCCGGTCCGCCCTCGACCGGCTGCTCCAGAGCCTTCCGCCAGGCGTGACCGAGGTCGTCTTGCGCCCGGCGCGAGATAGCGAAGAGCTACGAGCCGTGATGCCGGACTGGCCGGCCCGCGTCGAAGACCACGACATCGGTACGGCGGCACGCTACGTCCAGGCACTGGCAGGTCGCGCGGGCGTGACACTCACGGCCTACCGGGCACTGCGTGAACTGCAACGCTCGGGCTGAGCCGGCTGGCGCGCTCGGCAACGAGTGCCGGGCGGTCCGCCTGATCCAACCGGCCGACCCGACGCTCCGCTTAGGCCGGCCGGTGGGGCACCCAAGCTTCTGGGTCAGCGTTTAGCCGGGAGACCACTTCGGGTAACTGACCGCTCACCACGTCCTCCAAGCTCACGTGCTCGAGCACAGAACGCAGGCTGGCCCGGACAGCCACCCACACCTCGCGCAGGTGCTCGGCGGGCCCATCATAGAAGGCCGCCTCAGGCCGCATGCCGCGGATCTCGGCCAGAGGGCCTTCCAGGGAACGGATCACGTCGGCGAGCATGACCTCCGAGGCGGGACGGGCCAAGCGGTAGCCCGCCATGGCCCCCTTTTGGCTGGTCACGATGCCTGCCCGGCGAAGGTCGTTAAGGATCATGCCTAGGAACTTGGCCGGCAGACCCTGCTGTTTGGCCAAGGCCTCGCCGGTCATCGGCTCCCCGCTCGCCGCCAGGGCCAGCAGGGCCCGGGCCCCATAGTCGACTTTGGCCGAAATGTGCACCTTAGTTAGGGAGTGCTCGGCCGGGATAGGGACGGGACCGACGCCTGCTCCATTGCCAAGTGCAGTTGCAACCACCACGCCAGCTGGCTACTCGGTCACTGTATGGATAGAGCGGACGCATGTCTCCCAGTCTTTCTACCAAATTACCAGTACCCATAGGAAGGCCGTTAACTGCCAGCGACCTGCGCTGCTCCCTTCTACACCACCTCAGGTTACCCCTTGCTCCCGCTCTGTCCGAGGCTCTCCGACCTCCCTGACTGCACGCTGCCCGCCTACCCCACCCGCCCGCTCAGGTACTCCTCGGCCCTCGGGTCGCGAGGAGCATGCAGGACCGCGCCGGCTGGCCCCGCCTCAACCAGCTCCCCGACCCGGTCCGAGCCCATCAGGATGACAGCTACGTGATCGGAGACCCGAGCCGCCTGGAACATGTTGTGCGTCACCAACACAACCGTCACCTGTCCGGCCAAACCGGTGATGAGCCGCTCGACTTTGGCTGTCGCGATCGGGTCTAGGGCCGAACAGGGCTCGTCCATGAGCAGCACCTCGGGCATGACCGCCAGGGCGCGGGCAATGCACAGACGCTGCTGCTGGCCACCCGAGAGGCGCACCGCGGGCTGCCCCAGGCGGTCTTTCACCAAGTCCCACAGGGCCGCCTGGCGGAGCGAAACTTCCGCCGCCTCCCACAAGAGCGCCCTCTTGCGGATCCCGGCAAAGCGAAGCCCCGCGACGACATTGTCGAAGATGCTCATGGTGGGGAAAGGATTGGGTTTTTGGAAAACCATACCGACCCGGCTGCGGACAAGCTCGGCGCGCGTAGCAGGTCCATAGACGTCGAGGTCGCCCAAGCGGATGCGACCTCGCACCTGGCCACCGGTGCGGTCGTGAAGGCGGTTGACCGCCCGCAAGAGCGTTGTCTTGCCACACCCCGACGGCCCTACAAGAGTTGTCACCTGGCGAGCCGGCACGTCCAGGGTTACCCCCCTAACAGCGACATGGCTCCCGAAGCTGATCGTCGCCTCCTCGAAGCTAAGAGCGCCAGGCGCGGCAGCGGCCGGCTCGGGAAGCCGGCAACGTGGTGGGAATGCTGCAGTGACGGTCATCTTGACCTCCGCGTGAAGTGCCAGGCCGCGGCGCGGGCGAGGGTCGACAGCGCCAGGACGGTCCCAAGCAGGACCAAGGCAGTCGCCCACGCTTCCTGCTGGGCAGCGGGGAACGGCTGGGTCCCGAGCGTATAAACGAGCAATGTCATAGCCAGGCTGGGCGCCGCCAGGGTGAAGAGCAGGGGGGCTGTTTCCCCTGCCGCCCTGGCCAAGGCCAGCAAGTTCCCGGCGACCAGGCCGGGCAACGAACCCGGCAGCACCACCGAGCGCACCACCCGAGCACGCGACGCACCCAGTGCGGCACCTGCTTCTTCGAGGTCAACGGGTACCGCTCGCAACGCCTCCTCGTTGGCTCGGACCATGATCGGCAACATGAGCACGGCCAGCGCCACACTGGCGGCCAGGGTCGATGGCTTATGCATGGGCCTCACCACTGCCTGGAAGGCGAAAATGCCGATCACGATGGACGGGACCCCAGCCAGTACGTCAGCGCTGAACCGGAGCAACCCGGCGACGCGCCCAGCGTGCTCGTAGAGGAACAAGGCGGCCAGGAGCCCAACCGGCACCGCGAGCGCCACCGCCAGCCCGAGCACCCGGGCACTGCCGGCGATGGCTGTCGATATGCCGCCCCCCGTTACGCCATAAGGAACGACCGGGTGCACAAGTAGACCGAGCGACAGTGCAGGCGCAGCTCGAGCCAGCGTGTACCCGACCAGGGCCACCAGCGGCACGGCCGAGGCGACCAGCGCCACCAGGCAAGAACCTTGAGCGACGCGTCCCTTGGCCATCCGGCGCTGGAGGGCATCGGTGGACGAAAACTTCTCCGCGTCGCCGGTCTCCCGTAGTGCCGGGCGGATCGCGTCGCCTCGCCGCCGACGTGGCACCGGCCGGCGCTGGCCCCGCCGGAGCAGTTGGCCCGCCACGTTCACCACCACCGTCAACACAAACAAGACGGCGGCTAGAGCGATGACCGAGCTCACTCCCAGGCCAGGCTGGGCTTCCGCGAACTGGTTTACGATGGCCGACCCGAGAGTGGCCCCAGGAGCAGAGAGGGAACGAGGCAGGAGCGGGCTGTTGCCGATGACCATGGCCACGGCGATCGCTTCACCGAGCGCCCGTCCCATGGCCAGGGTGACGGCTGCGCTGACGCCTGGCCGGGCCGCCGGAAGGACCACGGTGCGGACAACCTGCCAGTGGGTGGCACCGAGGGCCATCGCCGCTTCTCTGTCTTGCACCGGGACCGCCCGCAAGGCGCTGCGGGACAGCGCGACCAGGGTGGGCAAGGTCATTACGGCCAGCACGACCCCCGCGAGCAAGATGCTGGGGCCGTAGGCGGGACCGCGAAACGCTGCGCCCAGGACCGGCACCGAACCCAGGAACGGCTCGACGTCCCGGGCAAACAGGGGTGAGAGCAGGAGCAATGCCCACAGGCCGACCACGATCGTAGGTACGGCAGCCAGCAACTCCACGGCGGCCGAACCGACGGCCGCCACCTTTGGGGGGACAAGTTCGGAAAGAGATATGGCCGCCCCCAGTCCTACAGGCGCGGCCAGCAGGAGCCCCAGGCCCGTGGTGACAACCGTTCCCACAACGAGGACGCCCGCTCCGAACTGCGCCGAGCCAGGCGAGTACGTCCCGGACCACACCAGGCTGGGCCCGTAGCGGGCGAACGCCTCCGCCGACCCCGTGGCCACGCTCACGGCCACTGCGACGACTACTGCCCCGAGGACAGCTGCGCCCAGCCACATGGCTGGCCCATAAGCGCCCCCGGCCATCCGGGCCCCAAAGAAGGGCAGGAGCCGGGAGCCGGTCCGAGGTGCCTGGACCGGGGCCAGCGGCACATCTTCGGCCGCCAGCGCGGGGATAGGCCGGGCCCGGCTAGCCAGGAGTGGGGCAGGCACGTTTCCCCGCATTAGCGAAGTTGGCTCAACGTCGTCTTGGCCAGAGCCACGGCGTTGGCCGGCAGCGGGGCGTAGCCGAGGGAGCCGGCCGCACTTTGGCCGGTGGTAACTACGTAGCTGAACACCGCCCGCAGCGCCGCGGCCTTGGCCGCACTGGGCTGGTCCCGGTACATGAGAGCCCAACTGAAGTTGGCCAGCGGGTACGTGCCGTTACCGGGTTGGAAGATGATGTCGAAATGGTCCCAGGCGAGCATGGCGGCGTGGGCGCCGGCGGCCGCGATCGACGCTTCCGAGGGCGCCACGAAACGGCCAGCGGCATTCTGCAAAGCGGCGTTGGCGAAGCCGCCTTTCAGGGCATAGCCGTACTCCACGTAACCAATGGCGCCCGGGGTCTGGGCGATGTAGTTGGCGACCCCGCTGTTGAGCTGTTCCCCAACGCCAATGCTCGCCAGCGGCCAGGACTTGGACGGCTTGCTGGTACCGACTTTGAAGAACCACGCTGGCGAGGTTTTGATCAGGTACTCGTCCAGGTCCCAGCCGGGCCCGGACGCGTCCGCCCGGTGGACGGGCACGATGGCGAGGTGGGGAAGATTGCCCACACCGGAGACCTTTGCTATGGCTGGGCTGTCCCAGTTGGTGATGGTCCCGTCGAAGATCCCCGCCAGCACGGCGCCGTTCAACTTCAGCCCCTGGGGAGCGCCAGGAACGTTATAGCTGACCGCCACCCCGCCGAGATCCACTGGCAGCTGCAGCACGGTCCCATGCGCCTTGGCCAGGTCTTTATAGGACATGGGGATCTCTGAGTCCCCGAAGTCCACGGTCCGTTGCTGGATGTCGCTCACCCCGACGCTGCTACCGGCCGGCTGGTAATTGACCGTCACGCCCGGGTGGGAGCGGTGGTAGTCGTAGAACACCTTCTCGTACAAGGGGTCGATTGAGTTGGCTCCGGCACCGTTCAGGGTGACGGCACGGGAAGCGACGGCCAGGGCCTCCTCAGCGGGTGGTGCGGCCGCTCTAATCGGGCTGGTGCCTCGTGGGCTCGCAGCCAGTGAGCCAGCGACCAGCCCCGCGGTAGTGAAAGACGCCGCTAGCAGGGCGAGGACAGCGTTCCAACGCATGCGGCAAAACCTCCTTATCGAATGATCTCCATTGTTACCAGTAATCTAGTAGATCTATTGACTAAGGAGCAAGATAACTTCTGCCGCCCCTCGCCCGCTGAGGTTTCGCCTGCTGACCTTGGGGAGGCGCTGACGTTGCGGAGCGGGGTGGACATTGGGGAGCGGGGCGGTAACGTTCCACCGATGGTCCGCTGCCACCTCTGGGTTCGTGGGCGAGTCCAGGGGGTATGGTTCCGGGGCAGCTGCCAGGACAAGGCCCACGCCCTGGGCGTCGCCGGCTGGGCCCGCAACCTGCCCGACGGGCGCGTCGAGGTGGTGGCCGAAGGTGACCCTGACGCGGTGTCGGCGCTCGTCGAGTGGTGCCACCAGGGACCGCCACTAGCCCGGGTGACCAACGTCGAAGTGCAAAACGAGCCGCCCGAGGGGATCCGCGACTTCGATGTGCGTTGACCCACAGGACGCGCGGGTGACGGCGTCGGACTGGGACCTCGACCAGGCTCCCGTCCTCTGGTACAACATGAAATAGCATGACAGCTGTGAGCCGGCGCCCCATAGGTCAGACCGCACCCAACCTTTGCCTGGCGGAAATGAGGCACAACCTTGCCTACTGGGGCCCCGAGCTTTACATAGGAACCGACGGCTACCGCTCGGTCTGGGCCGGTCCACAGCAGGCCATGCTGGTGCTCGGACCGCCCCGCTCGGGCAAGACATCTAGCCTCGTCGTCCCCAACGTGCTGGCGGCACCCGGCCCGGTGGTAGTGACCTCAACGAAGCCAGACGTGCTCCGAGCCACCATGGTCAGCCGTTCTGAGTTGGGCCGCTGCTGGCTCTTCGACCCGGCCGGAGCGCTCGAAGCCTTGCCCGGGACCACCCTTTTGCGCTGGTCACCGGTGACGTCTGCCCGCTCCTGGGACGAAGCCCTCGTCACGGCGCGGGTCATGACCACGGCAGCCAGGCCCAACGCGTACGCCGGGGAGGGTGCCCACTGGGCCGAGCGAGCCGAGGCGCTGCTCGCCCCCCTGTTGCACGCCGCCGCTCTAGCCGGCACCGACATGCGCCGGGTGGTCTCCTGGGTACTCCGCCACGACCTTCACACCCCGGCAGGCCTGCTCGCCCGGGCTGCCCAGGCCGGTGCCCGGACCGGGGCGGCCCTCGATGTGCTGGCTGGGATCGACGCCACCGAGGAGCGCGAGCAGAGTGGCATCTTTTCAACCGCGTCGGGCACGCTGGCCGCCTATCACTCCGAACTAGCCATGGACCTGGCCGAAAACCCCAATTTCGACCCCGCTTTCTTCCCCGGCAGCGCTGACACCGTCTATGTGTGCTCCCCCGCCCGTCACCAGCAGCTTGTAGCGCCCATTGTCGTCGCCTTCCTGGAACAAATCCGCGCCGCCACCTACAAGTGCGCCGCCGAGGGGAACCTACGGGTGCCGGTCACCTTTGTCCTGGACGAAGTGGCTAACGTGGCGCCGCTCCCCGACCTCCCGGCCATGGTCAGCGAGGGAGGCGGCCAGGGCCTCCTCATTTTGGCCTGCCTCCAGGACCTCTCTCAGGCCAGGATCCGCTGGGGGCGCGCCGCGGAGGGGTTTTTCAGCCTCTTCGGCACCAAGGTGCTTTTCCCGGGCGTGGGTGACCTGCCCACCCTGGAGACCGTCTCCCGGCTGGCCGGCCAGATGGACCAGGTGGTCCGCTCCGTTAGCACTTCCGCCTGGTGGTCCCGCCATCCCTCGACCAACACCACCTACTCCTCCCGCCGCCAAGCCCGCCTTCCCGCTGATCAGGTGCACAGCCTCCCAGCCGGCACGGCCCTCCTGATAGCCGGTGCCAACCATCCTCGGCTGGTGGCGCTCAGGCGGTGGTGGGAGAACCCGCCATTTTGCGAAGCGGCCGGCCTTGCTCGTGCCCTGCCCGGGCTCGGGGCCACCCCACCCGGGACCACCCCACCCGGGGCCACCCCAGTCATGCCGACTGTGCCACGGCCGCCGGCGGGCCCGTCCCTGGCGACCGCGCCCGCCCCGGCGGGCCAGTCCGTGGCGGCAAG
>JAKAWM010000074.1 GCA_021827285.1 Actinomycetes bacterium
CTCAGTAGCTTCGTCCTCATCTCTGCCTCTCTCCTTCGTAGCTGGTCCGGTACCCCCAGCCTGGGCCCGGTTGCTGAGCGGAGCCTGGACTGAAGCTGAAGAACTGCCAAAGCATTGCGGTGGGTGGGGCCCAGGCGCAGGGCGCGCTCTTGCCAGCCGGGATAAGTGCGTGCCGCGGCGGAGCGGGAGCTATGCTGAAGTCCCAACCGTGAAGCCGGCACCGTGAGGCCGGTACGGAGGAAGGAGTCGGCATTGGGCGAGCGCGAGCGGGCTCTGACCGCTGCCTCTGGCGGGTCGGGGCGGGAGCCCGGTGCAGGCTGGCGGGCTCGGGCAGTTGTCATGGACGGCGACGACGTCCGCCGCGCCACCTGGCGCATCGCCCATGAGATCCTGGAGCGAAACCACGGTGCGGAGGGCCTGGTGCTGGTGGGCCTGCAGACGGGCGGGGCCTGGATGGCATCGGCTCTGGCAGAGGTGGTCAACTCGGTGTCAGGGGTGCGCGTCCCGGTGGGCACGCTGGATGTCGCCTACTACCGCGACGACATAGGCCTGCGACCGGTGGTGCCAGCGGCTGCCACCGAGATCCCGGCCGAGGTGGAAGGAGCCGTGGTGGTCCTGTGCGACGACGTGCTCTTCACGGGACGGACCGTCCGCGCCGCGCTCAACGCCCTGTGCGATCACGGCCGGCCAGCGGCCGTGCAACTGGCCGTGATGGTGGACCGGGGGCACCGAGAGCTGCCCATACGACCGGACTATGTGGGCAAGAACCTGCCCACCCGGCGAAGGGAGATGGTCGACGTGAGCCCCGAGGGCGTTGTCTTGGGGGAGGTCGGGGAGTGAGCGAGGCCCGCCACCTTCTTTCCATAAATGATCTCGGCGCGGAAGGCATCGACGAGGTCCTGCGCTTGGCCGACACCTTCGTCGAGGTGGGTAGGCGCCCCATCCCGAGGGTCCCGGCCCTGCGCGGCAAGACGGTCGTGCTCAGCTTCTTCGAGGACTCCACCCGGACCCGTATGTCCTTTGAAGCCGCGGCCAAGCGGTTGTCGGCCGATGTAATGACTTTCGCCGCCTCGGCCAGTTCGCTCAACAAGGGGGAGTCGCTGCTGGACACCGTGCGCAACATCGAAGCCATGGGCGTTGACGCCTTCGTGGTGCGCCACGCCTGCGCGGGCGTACCCACTCAGGTGGCCGGCTGGCTGGCTGGCGCGTCGGTGATAAACGCGGGGGACGGGGCCCATGAGCATCCCACACAGGCCCTGCTCGATTGCTTCACCCTCAGTAGGGAGCGAGCCGGGCGCCTGGGGGTGAGCCCGGCCCGGCCGAGGGTACTGGAGGGCCTCCAGGTGGCCATCGTGGGCGACGTCCGCCACAGCCGGGTCGCCCGCTCCGACGTGGCGGCATTCACCGCCCTCGGGGCGGCCGTGACCCTGGTGGCGCCGCCCACGTTGTTGCCGCCTTCGCTCGAAGGCTGGCCGGTCGAGGTCAGCCACGACTTGAGCTCAGTGCTGGTCAAGTGCGATGTCGTGTACCTGCTGCGTATCCAGGCGGAAAGGATGAGGGAGCAGTACCTGCCCACGCTCCGTGAGTACACCGCCACCTATGGTCTCACGGCCGGGCGGGCACGCCTGTTGAGCCCGGGTGCTCTGGTCATGCACCCCGGACCAGTGTGCCGGGGCGTGGAGCTGGCTGCCGAGGTGGCCGACAGCCCGGCCTCGGTGATCACAGCGCAGGTGGCCAACGGGATCGCTGTCCGCATGGCGGTGCTGTACATGTTGCTTGGGTCGGGAACCGCGCTTGCAGCCGGTGGTGCCAACGATGGCTGAACGGCGGGTGCTCCTCAGGGGAGGCACGGTGGTGGATGGCACGGGCAGCCGGAAGGCCGATGTGCTGGTTGTGGGGAGCGTTATCGGAGAGGTGGCAGCGGACTTGGGCGCCGGCCCGCGGGGGGCCCTCGTGCTTGACGCCGAGGGTTGTGTGGTGACGCCGGGGCTGGTCGACGTGCATACCCACCTGCGGGAGCCGGGCGGCGAAGAGTCAGAGACGATCGAGAGCGGTGCCCGGGCAGCCGCCCTAGGGGGCTACACCGCTGTTGTGGCCATGCCCAACACCACTCCGGCCGCAGATTCCGCCGACGTCGTACGCTACGTTTTGGACCAAGCCCGCTCGGCGTGTTGCCACGTCCAGCCCGCGGGTTGTATCACGGTCGGCCGGGAGGGCAAGGTGCTGGCTCCCATGGCCGAGATGGCCGCCCTCGGCGTTCGGCTCTTTACCGACGACGGCACCGGTGTCCAGGATCCGTCGCTCATGCGGCGCGCCCTTGAGTACGCCAGCTCTTTGGGGGCGGTGGTGGCCCAACACTGCGAGGACGCGTCTTTGGCGGGCGCCGGCTGTATGAACGAGGGTGAGTGGTCGAGCCGCCTGGGGCTGCCCGGGCGCCCGTCGCTGTCCGAAGACGTCATGGTGGTGCGTGACCTGGCGCTGGCCCGCCTGACCGGGGCGCGGGTCCACCTCATGCACCTTTCCTCGGCCCGCTCGGTGGAGGCAGTGCGCCAGGCCAAGGCTGCGGGGCTCGCCAATGTGAGCGCCGAGGCCACGCCTCATCACCTGAGCCTGACAGAAGCTTTGCTGGGCAGCTACGACCCGGTGTTCAAGGTGAACCCACCCTTGCGAACGCCGGCCGATGTCGAGGCCCTGCGCCATGGTCTCTCCGACGGAACGATCGACGTCATTGGCACCGACCACGCCCCTCACCCCCCGGAGGCCAAACAGGTGCCCATGTGCGAGGCGGCTCCGGGCATGATCGGGCTGGAGACGGCGCTGTCGGTGGTACTGACCGACCTGGGCCTGCCCATCGAACGGGTGCTGGCCCTCATGTCCTGGCAGCCGGCCCGCTTGGTCGGCCTCACCGAGTCGCAAGGAGGGCCCATTGTGCCTGGAGCGGCAGCGAATATCTGTGTCATAGACCTCGCTCGCCGCTGGACGGTGGACCCCGCCAGGTTGGCCAGCCGGAGCCGCAACACGCCGTTTGCGGGACGGGCCCTGACCGGTCGTTCCCGCCACACGTTGTACGCGGGCGAGCCCGTGGTGGTGGGAGAGGAGGCGCAGCGGTGACCCAGGTGAGCGCGGCGGGACGGGGGGCACCGCCGGCCGGCCCGGCGTGGCGGGAGGGGACGCTGGTCCTGGCGGACGGGTCGGTGTTCGAGGGCGAGGTGGCGGGTGTCTTTCTGGCCGCCGGCGGGCAGCCGGCAACCGGGGAGGTGGTGTTCAACACCGTTATGGCGGGCTACCAAGAGGTCCTGACCGATCCGTCCTACGCGGGCCAGATCATCACGTTCACCTACCCCCACATCGGCAACTACGGTATCGCGCCCGACGATGACGAGAGCCGCCGGCCCTTTTGCCGGGGGCTGGTGGTGCGCGAGCTGACGACCCGGCCGAGCAACTGGCGGGCGGCGGGCAACCTCCCCGCTTTTCTCGACCGTCATGGCCTGCCGGTCATCCAAGGTGTGGACACCCGGCGCCTCACGCGCCAGCTGCGAGACGCCGGTGCCATGCCGGGCGCCTTCGGGCCTACAGACGGGGGACCCGGCTCTTTCGACGAAGCTGCGCTGCTAAAGGCGGCCCGGGCCGAGCCGCCGACCGAGGGTCGCGACCTGGTGGCCGAGGTGACGTGCAGCGCGCCCTACCGCTACGGCGACGGCCCCTTCCTGGTGGTGGCGTACGACTTTGGGATAAAGCGCAACATCCTGCGCAACCTGGGCAGCATCGCCACAGTCCGGGTGGTGCCCGCCTACACCCCAGCCGAGGAAGTGCTGGCCCTGGAGCCCGACGGTGTGTTCCTCTCGAACGGGCCCGGCGACCCCTCGGCCGTAAAAGGGGCGGCCGAAACGGTGAACGAACTGCTGGGCCGGGTACCGGTGTTCGGGATCTGTCTCGGGCATCAGATCATGGCCTCGGCACTCGGGGCCAAGACCTACAAGTTGCCTTTCGGCCACCACGGCGGTAACCACCCGGTCCGCCGTTTGGCCACGAGCACGGTGGAGATAACCAGCCAGAACCACAACTACGCGGTGGCCGAGGGGACCTTGGGCGGCGCGGCCGAGGTCACCCACATCAACCTGAACGATGGCGTGATCGAGGGGATGGCGTGCAAGGAGGTGCCCGCGTTCTCGGTCCAGTACCACCCCGAGGCGGGACCGGGCCCCCACGACGCCAGGTACTTGTTCTCCGAGTTCGCCGATCTCATGATGCGCTGCGGCCGGGCCCTCGACAGGCTGCACCGAGAGGCCCACCGTGCCTAAGAGAGTAGATCTGCACTCCATCTTGGTAATCGGTTCTGGGCCCATAGTGATCGGGCAGGCCTGCGAGTTCGATTACTCGGGGACCCAGGCTTGCCGGGCGCTGCGGGCCGAGGGCTACAAGGTGGTCCTGGTCAACTCCAACCCGGCGACCATAATGACCGACCCGGAAATTGCCCATCGGACCTATATCGAGCCGCTCGTCCCCGAAGTGATCGAAGCGGTGATTGCCCGGGAGCGCCCCGACGCCATCCTGCCGACGCTAGGGGGCCAGACAGGGCTCAACCTGGCCATGGCCGTGCACGAGGCGGGGGTGCTGGAACGCTATGGGGTGGAGATGATCGGGGCCAAGGCCGAAGCCATCGCCACGGCCGAGGACAGGGGCCGCTTCCGCGCCGCGATGCAGGAGATCGGCCTGGCCGTCCCCGACTCTGGTTTTGCCAACAACCTGGCCGGAGCCCTGGAGATCGGTGAAAGGATCGGCTACCCGGTCATTATCCGGCCGTCGTACATCCTGGGCGGTGGTGGCACGGGCATTGCCACCGACCGGGCCAGCCTGGAGGTGATAGCGGAGGCGGGGCTCTCGGCCAGCCCTATAAGCGAGATATTGATCGAGCGCAGCATCGCCGGCTGGAAGGAGTACGAGTTGGAGGTAATGCGCGACCGGTCCGATAACTGCGTGATTATTTGCTCGATAGAGAACTTCGACCCCATGGGGGTCCACACGGGCGACTCGGTCACCGTCGCTCCGGCACAGACCCTTTCTGACGTTGAATACCAAAGAATGCGCGACGCGGCCTTTGCCTGTATCCGCCGCATCGGCGTGGAGACCGGAGGCTCCAATATCCAGTTCGCCATCGACCCCGTGGGCGGTGAAATGGTGGTCATCGAGATGAACCCGCGGGTGTCGCGCTCGAGCGCCCTGGCGTCCAAGGCGACCGGTTTCCCGATCGCCAAGATCGCGGCTCGGCTGGCGGTGGGCTACACGTTGGACGAGATCGCCAACGACATAACGGGGGAGACCCCGGCCAGTTTCGAGCCCACCATCGACTACGTGGTGACCAAGGTGCCCCGCTGGGCGTTCGAGAAGTTCCCGGGCGTACCCGAGGTCCTGGGGACCCGGATGCAGTCGGTCGGCGAGGCCATGGCCATCGGCCGGACCTTCCCGGAATCGTTACAAAAAGCCCTCAGGTCTTTGGAGACGGGCCGGGCCGGCCTCAACTGCGACCACGGGGAGAGGGTCTACGACGCCATATCCGATGACGACCTGGTAAAGAAGGCGTCGGTGGCCACGCCGGACAGGCCTTTCCAGTTGGAGGCGGCCCTGCGGCGGGGCATCAGCGCCGAACGCTTGCACCGCGATAGCGGTGTAGATCCTTGGTTCTTGGACCAGATATCACGTATCTGCGACGAGCGCGCCCGGTTGGCGGAGCTGGGCGGACCGGGCGGGCTGGGGCGCCGGGACTGGCGAAGGGTAAAGCGCTTGGGTTTTTCCGATGCCCAGCTGGGCTACCTGTGGGGCGTGGAAGAGGCTGATGTCCGAAAGGCTCGGTTGGCCCGCGGTGCCCGGGCCACCATGAAGACGGTGGACACGTGCGCTGCCGAGTTCGCGGCCCGCACCCCCTACCACTACTCCACCTACGAGGACACTGATGAGGTGGTCCTGTCCGAAAAGCCGAAGGTCATCATCTTGGGCTCCGGGCCGAACCGCGTAGGCCAAGGGGTGGAGTTCGACTACTGCTGCGTGCAGGCCAGCTTTGCCCTGCACGAAGCAGGGTTCGAGACGGTCATGGTTAATTGCAACCCCGAAACCGTCTCCACGGACTACGACACAAGCGACCGGCTGTATTTCGAGCCTCTCACCCTGGAAGACGTGGAAAATGTAGTGGACATCGAGAGCCAAAGCGGGCACTTGGCCGGGGTGATCGTGTCCCTGGGCGGCCAGACACCGCTCAAACTTTCCACAAAAATACCGGCCGAACTGGTCATGGGCACCTCCCCGGCCTCAATCGACCTGGCCGAGGACCGGGAGCGCTGGAACGGCCTCTGCCGCCGTCTGGGGATCCCCCAGCCCGCGGGCGGCACGGCCACCTGCCTGGAGGAGGCCCTGGCCATCGCGGCTGAAGTCGGTTACCCGGCGCTGGTGCGGCCCAGCTACGTGCTCGGGGGCCGGGCCATGGAGATCGTGTACGGCCCGGACGGCCTGCGAGAGGCCATGGA
The DNA here is from genome assembly GCA_021827285.1 of Actinomycetes bacterium. Taxonomy (GTDB): domain Bacteria; phylum Actinomycetota; class Acidimicrobiia; order Acidimicrobiales; family Palsa-688; genus JAKAWM01. The sequence goes on from JAKAWM010000074.1 coordinate 6,519, forward strand.
AGCCATGGCCGTCACTGGGTCGCTCGGGCGGGAAGGCGGGTTATCTGCGGAACGGCCCGTGTTGGTGGACAGGTTCCTCGAGGACGCCATCGAGGTGGACGTGGACGCGGTGCGGGACAGCTCGGGGGAGACCCTGATCGGCGCGGTCATGGAGCACGTCGAAGAGGCCGGGGTCCACTCCGGCGACAGTGCTTGCGTGATCCCGCCCCCGACTCTGGCCCCTTCCGTGCTGGAGATGATCGAGGGCTACACCCGGGCCATCGCCGACGCCCTCGATGTGCGCGGCCCCCTGAACGTCCAGTATGCGGTGCAAAACTCTCAGGTGTTCGTGATCGAGGCCAACCCCAGGGCCAGCCGTACCGTGCCGTTCGTGTCCAAGGCCACCGGGGTCCCCCTGGCCAAGGTGGCGGCCCGGGTTATGGCGGGGGCGACCTTGGGTGACCTGAGAGCCGAGGGTGTCCTGCAGCCCAGGGTCTCGGGTTATGTGAGCGTGAAGGAGGCCGTACTTCCCTTTGATCGCTTTCCCGATGCCGACAGCCTCCTCGGGCCGGAGATGCGTTCGACCGGCGAGGTCATGGGGATCGACAGCAGCTTCGGGTTGGCCTTCGCCAAGAGCCAACTGGCTGCGGGTGACCAGGTGGCCGAGGGAGGAACGGTGTTCTTTTCTGTGGCCGACCGGGACAAGCGGGCCGGTTTGGACGCGGCACGGCGGTTCGTTGCCGCTGGTTTCACGATCGCGGCCACCGAGGGGACGGCACGCTACCTGGCCGCGGCCGGTGTCCCGGTGGGCACTTTGGTGGCCAAGGTGGCGGCCACCGAATGGGCGCTGGCCGATAGCAAGTTGGCCGGCGGCCAGCTTGGGGCCGGTGCCTTGGCCCGGCCGGAGCTCGACGGTGCGGTGGACGCGGTCGAGTTGATCCGCTCGGGCAAGGTCCAACTGGTGGTCAATACTCCACGGGGCCGGGGGCCGCGGGCTGACGGCGCCCACATCAGGCGGGCCGCTCGCCAGTACAAGGTGCCCTTGCTCACCACCGTCGCCGCGGCGCGGGCGGCGGCAGCGGGGGCGAGCGAGCGGGCGGGGCACCCTCTCACGGTGAAGTCTCTCCAGGAGCACCACGGGCGTTGAGCCGGCTCCTCGGGCGGGCCAAGTACCTGTCGCTTTCGGTACCCGGTCAGGGGTTTCGGTGCCGCTGAAACCTCCGAAAGTGAAGTGGCGGGTGCCGCCTCTGGAGGTTTCGAGGCGCTGTTTGCCATTGGAAGCTCCAGAGGCGGATTGGGCGCTACGACTTTTGGAGGTTTGGGTGAGTGCAGCGGGGAGCCGGGAGCTCCCGGCGGGTGCCAGGTGGAGCCCGGCGTCATGAGCCGTCGGGGCCGGTTGTTGCCGAGGCGCCCACGGCCAGCAGGTGTACCAGCCCTCACCGTCGACATGACCGCCCAGGTGGGCGCACTGGCACTGCCGAACCCGATCATGACCGCATCCGGTACTTCGGGCCACGGGACGGAACTGGGCTCTTACTTCGACCTTTCGGGGCTTGGCGCGGTGGTGGTGAAGTCCCTGTCCTTCGGGCCCTGGTCAGGCAACCCTGCGCCAAGGCTCCTCCCGCTGGCGGCCGGGATGCTGAACAGTGTGGGCCTCCAGAACCCGGGCTTGGCGGCCTGGGGGCGACATGATCTCCCGGCACTGGCTCGAAGCGGGGCGCGAGTGGTGGTGAGCGTCTGGGCCAGGAGCCGGTCCGGCTACGGCGAGGTGGGAGCCGAGCTGGCGCGCCTGCTTGCCACTAGCCCCCTGGACGGCAGTTGCGTAGTGGCGGTGGAGGCCAATATCAGCTGTCCCAACGTCGAGGACAGGGACCGGATGTTCTCCCACTCCTGCGAGGGGACGGCCTCCGCCGTAGAAGCCCTGGTTAACGCACTGGTCCCTACCGGCCTGCCGGTGTGGGCCAAGCTCAGCCCGAATGTGACCGACTTGCTGTCGATCGCGGGGGCCGCTCTAGGTGCGGGAGCGTCCGGTATTACCCTGGTGAACACCCTGATGGGCCTGGCCATAGACCCCGTTACGGGAAGATCCAAGCTGGGCGGCGGCGGCGGGGGCATCTCTGGAGCGGCCCTGCACCCGGTGGCAGTGAGGGCCGTCTTCGAATGCCGCCGTGCCTTCCCGGAGGCCGCCATCGTTGGCGTGGGCGGTGTCAGCACGGGCTATGACGCGGCCGAGCTGCTGGCGGCTGGAGCGAACGCCGTCCAGGTGGGCACGGCCACCTTCGCCGACCCCCGGGCGCCTGCCCGGGTGCTGGCCGAGCTGGAGGCCTGGTGCGCGCACCAGGGCTTGGCTAGCATCGCCGGGCTAGTGGGGAGGGCACATGGGTGAGCTGCAGGTGAGCGTGGGCGCCAGTCTCGGAGACGTAGCCATAGCACGGGCCCGGTTGGCCATCGCTGATCCGCGCCAACGCATGGTCTTGGCCCTCGACATGGACGACTCGGTGGTGGCCATGCGCTGGGCGCTGCGACTGCGGCCCTGGTTCGGGGTGGCCAAGGTGGGTATGGAGCTGTTCAGCGCGGCCGGGCCCTCAATGGTGACCGAGCTGGTACAAGCGGGATTCGTT
>JAKAWM010000075.1 GCA_021827285.1 Actinomycetes bacterium
GAAAGCCTCGGCCTGATCGTGGGTTATGTAGAGGGACGTGGCCTGGCTCGACCGGGCCAGGGTGGATATCTCGAGGCGGAGCTGCTCGCGCAGGTCCGCGTCCAGGTTGGAGAGGGGTTCGTCAAAAAGCACCAGCCCGACGCCGCCGACCAGTGCTCGGGCCAGAGCCACCCTTTGCTGCTCACCTCCCGAAAGTTCGTTGGGGTAGCGCTCCGCCAGGTGGCCAAGTCCAACTCGTTCCAGCATTTCCCCTGCCCGCCGCCGGACGTCTGACCGGCCCAGGTGGAGCTGGCGTAACGGGAAGGACACGTTGCCGAGGGCTGTCATGTGGGGCCACAACGCGTAGTCCTGGAAGACCATGGCCAGGCGGCGCTGCTCGGGGGGCAAGTGCAGCCCAGGGCGGGCCACCACCCGTCCGCCCACATGGATGGAACCATCGCTTAGCTTTTCAATGCCTGCGGTACAGCGCAGGAGCGTCGTTTTGCCTGAGCCCGAGGGGCCGAGCAGGACGAGAAATGTCCCCGGGTCAACGTGAAGGTGGACGCCTCGCAGCGCCGCCTTGGTGCCATAGAACCGGGTCGCGCCCACCAGGTCTACGCTCTCGCCGCCCCGGCCTGCGCACGCGCCTACCTGCAAAGCCTCCGTAGGGTCAGCCAACTGAGCGCCACCCCCCGACCCGCTGCCATCCGCGCGGTGCCAGAAGTCGGAAACCGCCCGCCACGGCGGCAATGACCACGAAAACCAAGCCCAGGGCCAGCACCGTCATGGCCGTCCCGATGTCGTAATGGTAATTGCTGACCCAACTGTCGATGGCCACCGAGATGGGCTCCTGGCCTGGCGGGTACAGCAGTTGCGAGATGGGCAGCTCAAAGAAGGTCTTGGTGAAGGTGACCAGCCAAGCCAGCACGAGCACCCTGGAGACGACGGGGACGTAGGCCGAGCGCCATGCCCTCATGGCGGCAGCACCGTGCACTCGGGCCGCCTCCAGCAGTGAGGAGTGGACCTGGGCTACCTGGCCGACCATTATGCGGGACTGGGTGGGGACGCTGGTGGCCAGGTACCCCATCACGAGGAGAGGGAGGGTCTCGTACAGGTCCAGACCGGCGCGGCTGGCGACGGGCAGGTTGAAGGCGAAGATGTAGCCGGCCCCGAGCACGATGCCGGGCAGGGCGATGGAGCCAAGGAGCAGGAGGTCGCCGGCCTTGGTGAACCGGCCGGGCCGGCGGGCGGCCAATAGGCGGGCCACGGCCAGACCAAGGACGGCCGTCACCGTTGCCGTAATGGCGGCCAGCTTGGTAGAAAGGACCAGCGGCGCCCCGAGGGCGCTGGCTCCCTCGACCGAGATGTGCCCGTACGCCGTGGCACCGGCGAGCACCTCCCGATAAGCGTTGAGGGTCAGGTGCTGGCTGCCGATCATGACGCCCAAGTTGTCCACGAACGACCCGTAAAAAGCTCCCAATGCCGGTGCCCCGAGGGCGAGGAGGAAGAACAGCACCACAGCGGCAGTTACCGCTCGGCGGACCGGTGGCGAGAACCGGTGCCGGGTGGCAGGGCGCGCCCGCCCGCTCAAAATCGCGTAGGAACGTCCCCGAGTTACCCGCGACTGCAAAGCCAGGGGGATGGCGGCCGAGGCCAACAGGAGGCAGCTGAGGACCGCGGCCACCCCGAACTGGGCGGGGTTATTGTTGATCGCCTCGAAGATCCCGTAGGTGACCATGGTGAAATGGGACTGAAAAGCCAGGGTGGATGAGACACCGAAATCGCTCATGGTCTCGGCGAAAACCAGTGCTACCGAGGAGAGCACGGCGGGGGCCAGCAAAGCCACCACCACCCGCGCCGTGGCCAGCCGGCCGCCCCCGTGCACCCGGACCGCCTCCTCGTACTGGCTGCCCAGGCCGCCCAGGGCCGCCGATATAGTGAGGTAGGCGTATGGCGCGTTCGCCAGGGCGAGGACGAAGACCACGCCAGCGGGGCCGAAAAACAGGTGGTACGCAGCAGACGCCCCTATACCCATTTGGCCGAGCACGCCGTGAGGTTCGAGCAGGTACTGCCAGCCCTCCGCCATCAGGTAAGTGGGCACCAGCAAGAGCGCCCACATGAAGCCGGGCCAGATGCGCCGGCCACCCACGTTGGTGCGCTGGGCCAGCCATGCCACGCCTCCGCCGACGGCCAGGTCGAGAATGCAGACTGCCGCGCTCACCCAAAGCGAGTTGGCCAAGCCGGCAAAAGCCCATCCGTGGAGAGCCTGGCGTAGGGCCGAGGTGGTGAACCAGGCCCGCCCCTGCCCGAACAGGCGGGGCATAAACCCTTGCAGCAGGAAGGCACCAACCGGGACAGCGACCAAAGAACCAAGCAACAACCATATGATCCAGGGGCCGGCGCGGCGGCCGGTGGCACTGGCCAGCCTTGACCATGCGCGGCCCGACCAGCCATTGCTCCTGGCCCTGCCGACCCGAACCGGGCGCGCCGGCGTGCCGTCCTGGGTAGGGCCGGCCCCGGCCAGGCCGGCCCCGCTTACTAGTGCCGCCGGAGCCGAAGGCATCAAGAGACGACGTTGTCGGTGAACCAGGTGTTGATGGTGCTCTCTTGAGCGCCCCACAGGTATGGATTTATGGTCTGAGCCGGGACCCTGGCCAGTGGTGGCAGCGCGGGCAGCGGGTTCACGCCCGTCAGGACGGGCCAGTAGAGGGAGTCGCCGGTTGGGTCCCCCGACTGCATCACCTTCTGTCCTTGAGCAGAGAGCACGAACTCTACGAACTGTTCGGCTTCGGACTGCTCCGCCTTGGGCGCCTTGGCATCGATGCCTATGGCGCTGGGCAGCGCGGTTACTGGTTTTAGGAACTCTGTTTTCACGGCCCCGCCCGTTTTCAAACCGGCACCTATCCCGGCCGAGCTTTGGATCAACGCCAGCTTGATGATGCCAGCCTCCAGAGCAGCCAGCGTGTCGCCGTTGGTCAGGTAGACGTGTAGCCCGTTGTTCTGCAAGTCCTTGTAATAGCTCTCGCCCTTGGTCGTCCCGCCGAGATAGCTCATCATCCCGGCCACGAAGGGGTAGGTGGGACCGGACACGGCGGGATCGTTCATACCGACCTCACCGTTCCACTGGGGCTGAAGCAGTTGCTGCCAGGTGGTCGGTGGGTGCTTCACGATCTTGGCGTTGTAGACAAGGGTGCCGGCCATGGTGAGGCCGGTGGGCACGTAGCTCTTGTCGGCGGGGACGGCCGCCCGGCCCAGGCTGTTCCACTGGACCGAAGGTTCCCAACCCCGCATCAGCAGGTGTTGCTGGTCGAGTGAGGCAAAAGCAGTCGCACCATCTACCCAGAGCAGGCCCCACTTCGGGTTGTCCTTTTCGGCTTCGACCTTGGTCAGGAGCGGCCCCGTGCTGTCGTCATCGAGAAGGACCCGTATGCCGGTGGCTTTCTGAAAGGCGGTCGTTTCGGCCGAGTCGTAACCCTGGGCAGAATAGACGACCAATGTGGGGCCGGAGGTCTGGTGGTGCCGGCTGGCGGAGCTGGCGCCGGCCAGAGCCGTGGCGCCGGCAGGCGGGGCCGTGGCGATCCCGGCTAAGGAGGCGCTACCGATGGCTGCGGTGGCCAGGGCGAGCCCGGCAGTTATCGAGCGACGTTTGGTTTTCATGACGGGGAAAAGTAGGGCCCCCGCTTGAACACCAGGTGCCACAGGACTGAACCGGGCCTGGATGGCGGTTTAACAATGGGCTCATCCATTGCTGCAGCGGCTCTCCCTGGCCGGTGCTGGGGCCTCCCTCGGACGGGGGTGCAGCTTGGAGGGGGCAGGGCCAGTGGCAGTTGACTTATTCTTGTTGCGGGCACCGGCGGCCCGACGCCGCACGGGCAGAAGGAGGCAGTCCGATGGGCCCAGCAGCAGAGCAGGTTGCACCTTACCCGCGCCCTACTCAGGGCACGATGATCGTCACGACGACTGAGAACATCCCGGGTGCCAGGGTGGTCAAGACGATCGGCCAGGTGTTCGGCCTGACCGTCCGTTCTCGGAGCCTGGGCGGCAACATCGCCGCGGGCTTGAAGAGCCTGGTTGGAGGTGAGATCCGTTCGTACGTCAAGCTCAACGAAGACGCCCGCCGTCAAGCGCTCGATCGCATGGTCGAAAACGCCGCCGCTATGGGCGCCAACGCGGTGACCATGATGCGCTTCGATTCCACCGAGATGAGCAGGAGTATGAGCGAGATCGTGGCTTACGGTACGGCACGGGTCATCGAATGGCTACCGGATGGCTCCGAGCCTTGAGCACCTGAGCTGGCACCGGGGCTCCTGTGCCGTGCTCTTCTTGAGGCCCCTAGCTGAGAGGAGGGGTTGATCATGGGCGCGGTTGGATGGGTGGTCCTAGCCGTGGTGCTGGTGGGGGTGGTTGCCGCCTTGTTGGGCTGGGACCGCTATCGCGCCAGCCGGAAGCGGGCAGGCGGTAGTAGCTCGTCGCAACCAACCAGCGAGGTGTTCATCGATCCCTCCAGTGGCCAGCGGATGCGGGTGTGGTACAACCCCGTGACCGGCGAGCGAGAGTACCGCCCGGACTGAGTACCGCCAGCCTGGGTCCCCCCAGCCTGGGGCGATCCCTCCCCGGAGCGATCCCTCCCCGGGGCGATCCCTCCCCGGAGGGGGCTCTTTGTGCTCATAGTGGGCAAGCTGATCTCACCGTTATTTCCGGGGCCAGGTAGCTTGGGGTGGGATGGGAGGTGTTGGCGGCGGGCGGCGTGGCGTCGCCGCGATAGCAGTGTCGGCCTTGGTCCTGCTGGCCGGCGCGTGTGGCGGGTATCACCGGTCCAGCGCCGCCAAGGGCACCTCGACCAGCACTTCCTCTGCAACCACGAGCACCAGCACGGCCTCGTCTCGGACCAGGAAGCCGGCTCGCCGGGCCGCTGCCCACAGCCGGTTGCCCAGGCATCCGAGAGGGGCTGGGCACTTGAGACGGGCCAGGCACTTGAGACGCGGCCATCTTCGCCAGAGGGCGGCGCTGCGGCCCCATCCGCCCACCCTGTGCCCCCTGACGGGTACCAGGCCCCCCCGGGGGCGTGTACCACGCCGCCCAGCCCTTGCCGTCAAGGTTGAGAACCTGCCCCTGGCCCGGCCGCAGTGGGGGTTGGACAAGGCCGATATTGTCTTCGAGGAGCCGGTAGAAGGTGGGATAACCAGGTTCATCGCCGTCTACCAGTGCCAGGGGGCGGCGCGCATCGAACCCGTGCGGTCAGGCCGGCTGGTCGACCCGAAGATCCTGGAGCCCATGGGCAGGATGCTGTTTGCTTACGCCGGTGCTATCCAGCCCATGGTGGACGAGGTTCGCTCCCGGCACTCGCTTCTCTCAGATGTCGGCATGTTCGTGGCCACCAGCGCCTACTGGCGGGATCCGGCGCGGCCTGTGCCTCACAACCTGGTTACTTCCACTTCGGCTTTGTACGCCGCGGGTACCGCGCTCCACTACCCAAGCAAGCCGCCCACGGCCATATTCAGTTACGGGCGTCCCGCGCCAGGCGGTACACCGGCAGCAGCTGTGAGCATTTTCGATCCCTTGGACGTGACCACGTGGACCTGGCGGCGCGACACCGGGCTTTGGTACCGCTCGTACTCGGACACTGGCCCCGCGCTGCAGGGCGATGGCGCCCAGATCGCGGCGTCCAACGTCGTCGTCATGCTGGTCGAGCAGCACCCAACGCCCTGGGTCGAAGACGCCACCGGCACCCACGAAAACGACCTGGCCCTCAAGGGCCGGGGCCCGGCCTGGGTTTTCCGAGACGGAAGGCAGTACTTCGGCCATTGGGAACGGCCCAAGCTCGACCACCCAACGGTGTTCATCGAGCAGGATGGCACCCGGGTGACCTTGACCCCTGGCAACACGTGGGTGGAACTGGTGCCCGACGGCCTCCGGATATCAGTGAAGCCCTGAGCCGGCCGAGCTGGCCGGGTTGTGCTAGGGGTCCTCGCGCCGCCCGAGCAGGCGCGGTCGCAGGGCAAATTGGCCGCCGCCCAAGCGGTGGCCACGAACGTCCGGGTGCCACCTTTGGTCGCAGGCTGAGGAGGGTGGCCCCGGCCCTTAGGTGCAGCTGAGCACCGGGACGGAGCCGGCTCCGCTCCCACTGCCCTCGAAGCCCCACTGGGTGCTGGTGCCGGCCGTCAGCGAGCCGTTGTAGCCCGTATTGGTGGCTGTAACCGAGGAGCCCGATTGGCTGAGGTTGGCGTCCCAGACGTTTGTCACCGATTGGTCAGCACTGAACGACCAGGTCACCTTCCACGATGAGATGGCAGCGGGCCCGGCGGTCACGGTGACGTTGCCGATGAAGCCGCCGCTCCACTGGTCGGTGACCGTGTAGCTGGCGCTACAGGTGGCCCCGTTCAGGGCTGTCGTGGTCGTCGTGCTGGGAGCCGTCGTGGTCGTCGTGCTGGGAGCCGTCGTGGTCGTCGTGCTGGGAGCCGTCGTGGTCGTCGTGTAGGTAACCGGCGTATAGGCGGCCGAGCACTGGGTGCCGCAGCTCGACGGGAACGAGAACAGGTAGTTGCGCCCCCCGTTTATCAGTTGGTTATTGGCGTCGTACACCCGGATGTCGTAGGAAGTACCGCCCGGGGTCGTGGGTAGGATCACATAGTCATCGCCCATGTCGGCGTCCATCGACGCGGCCGTCCAGGTGCCATTGCTGAGGTAGTCCACCCCGTGGATCCCATTTTGCAGGTGGCTTACGGCGATGGCCGTCCAGTATGGGCCCGCGCCCTGGAGGAACCCTATATTGATGTCACCCGAATAGTTAGGGGCGGGTTCGAAGCTCCAGGAGACCTGGCGGTTGTTCCATTTGTCAGGCAAGCCACTTGAGAGCTGGCCGTCGGTCATCATGAACTGGGTCAGCGAAGACTGGTGGAGGTCAACGTGGTAGGGGTCATCGCGGCACCAGGCGTTGCCGTCCTGGCAACTATCGGCCACGACGAAATCGAGCGAGGCTCCGTTGTACTGGTCGGCGACCCAGGACCCGTCACGGCAGAAGGGCTCGTTGGGCGCGCCGTCGTTGGTGCCGGTGCAGTAATTGCCTATGCTCACGTGCACCCACCGGTCGCAGTTCTGGCCGTTGTCGAACATCCCGATCTCGCTTTCGTCTGCCGCGGGTATGGGGCGGGAAAGATCGGTGCTGTAATTGCCGGGCGTGTTCTGGACGTTGAGAGCCAGGTAGTTCTGGGTGTCGATGTTGGCGCCGGGCAAGCCGCAGCCGCCGTAAGGAGATCCCACGCTGGAGAAATAAGTGGCATTGCCCGTGTAGGGCCCCGATGGGAACGTGGTCGTCGGTGGTGTCAGCGGGCCGGTGGCCCCCGCTCCGGTCGTCGTGGTCGACCCAGGGCCGGTCGTCGTGGTTGGCCCAACGGTTGTCGTCGTGGTCGACCCAATTGTGGTCGTCCCAACCGTAGTCGTGGTGGGTGAGCTGCCGGTGCTGGTGCAGGACAGCGTGGGGATACTGTTGGTACCTGACCACGTGCCACCACCCCCGAACTGGGTGCTGGCTCCGGCCGCCAGCGAGCCGTTGTAACTCTCGTTCGTGGCTGACACCCCGGCGCCGCTCTGAGTAACGACGGCGTTGTAGGGGTAGCTGACAGTCTGGCCGTTGGCATAGGACCAAGTCACCGTCCAGCCGGTGATGTCGACAGGCCCGGCCGTGACCGTGACGACCCAGTTGAAGCCTCCGCTCCACTGCGATGCGACGGAATAGCTGGCGCTGCAAGCGGCTTGCGCGGACGAGGTGGGCGCCGTCAGGGCCCCGCTGGCCACAGCTCCAATGAGGCTGGGCACCAACAGCCCAACCCCACCCAGGGCCACCCTTGCTGCCCGACCGTGCAGCGCTCCCAGGATGCTTTTCAACGAAGGTCCCCCCTTCTTGGCTGTCTCCCCTTTGACCCTCCTGCCCTTGAGTTGCCAGCAGCAGGCGGCTCGGTAAGAGCTTACCCTCTGCAAGGGCTGGCCGCAGGGCCAAGGAGCCTCAAGCCGCCGCCCCGCTGGCTTGCGAGGGGCCGGCGTGTTCTGCCGGAAGCGTCAGGGACGGGGCTCGTCCATGGGTAGCAACGTGAAATGACCACCGTCCAGCGGGCGGAGCGAACGAAAATGTCGCTCGTCGAAAGTGAGCAGTCGCCGAGTACGGTGCCGCATTGCCGCGATCACCACGCTGAGGTCCGCAAGGCCGGCGTCGAGGTTCTCGTACCGGTGCTCGAGGTCAACGACCGTGCGATAGTCATCGGCGTCCAGGTGTGCCACGACGAACCGTCCGGCGCCAAGGTCTTCGATGAAAGCCAGGCGGGCCGCACGGCCAAGCCTTCTGCCGATCAGGTAGTCGACCTCCGAGGTCACAGGTGCGGGTATGACGATCTCTCCTGGCTCGTCTCTGAGCACCGCCTCCACGGCTGCCGCCAAGCGGTCCCCGCGGTCGGCGACAGCGACGAGCGGAGCCGCGTCGACCACTACCGTCATTCGCCAAAGCCCTGGAGGAGCTCGTCGTCGGGGACGTCAGCGATAGAGCTCCTGGGGCTCCCAAGGTCGTCGGCAGCACCGATCAGCGCGAAGTCCCGGTCCCCCTTTCGCTCCGGCTCGTAGAGCCGGATGGCCCGGCGGATGACCTCAGCCTGAGAGGTCCCTTCACGTTCGGCCAGAGCGGCGAGGCGTGCTGTCTCCTCCGCAGCGAGGTAAACGCTCGTCTTGTGCACGAACCTAGGGTATCACGTAGGGCACGCTCGTGGCCGGCGCCGCAGGGCGGCCGGGCGCCATGGGCGACAGCACGTCCGAGGGCTTGCGGGGCGCGTCTCAGGGCTGGCCGAAAGCCACCAGCCGGTCGCCCAGCTCGCGGCGACTGGCGTCAGCCAGCCTGCCATTGACTGCCGCTCCGGCAACCGCCATCCGGAGGGTGCGTTCAACCAGGGGATCGACCTCACCCCAGGGCAGCCAGGGCTTGCAGATAAGAAGCGAGGCCACTCCGTGGGCGGCCGACCACAGTTGCAACGCCAAGCCCAGAGTGCCTTCGGTGCAGGGAGAGAAGATCCCAGCCTCCACGGCATCTTGGACAGCAGAGAGCAGCTGCTGGAAGCAGTTTTCTGTGAGCACGGCGTCA
>JAKAWM010000076.1 GCA_021827285.1 Actinomycetes bacterium
CAAGCTCGCCTTTGACTCCATGGTGCAGCGCGATGTCCCGGCCCGGGCGCGGGGCAGGTCGTTCGCCCGTTACGAGAGCGGGTTCCAGCTGTCGTGGGCGGTAGGTGGCCTCACTGCCGTATTGGTCCCCATGAGCTTGGCCCTGGGCTTTAGCGCGGTCGGGTTGATCGGCATCCTGGGCGCGGCTGGTTTCCTGGTGGGGACGGTGAAGGCCCGCCGGGGTACACTGCCGGCGTGGTGGCCGGGGGCCGTCCCCCGACCGCAGGGTGCCGCCCCCCCAGGAGCCCGCCGCTAAGCGTCTTGCCCTGCCTGAAGCGTGCCTTGCCTCCAGCACCGCGTGCCGTACCGTCCCGGGCTGGCCGCCCCGCCGCGTGCTACTCAGCCAGCTCGATACGTGCCAGCCACAGGCCAGGAGCATCCACTTCTGCCGGTGTGGGCAGCCCGCCCGGTTCCTCCCATAGGCGCGAAATGGCCTCTTCGCCAGCGCGTTCCAAAATGCCATTGATGAAGCCATGGCCTCGCTCGACGGTCGCCCGGTCCACTTCGACACCGAGCAGCTTGCCGAGCACCCGCTGACCCGGACCGTCCTCGAGGCGCCGCCTCCTCAACGCTTCGCTCACCGCGGCATAGCTGCCCACCAGCCCGTGGCCCACCTTGTCCACCACGAAGTCGGTGTAGCCCGACAGCGCCGCCAGGAAGGCCCGGAAGGGCACCAGGAGCCGGCGCTGGGCGTCGTTTTGCATGGCCCCCAGGAGCACCTCTGGGTCGCCCAGAGTCTCTTGGAACGAGCTCAGATCCGTTGGGTCGAGGTTACCCAGCCGCTCACCAAGCGCCTGCTCGTCGAAGTCGAAGGCATTCACGTACGCCACGAGGTGGCCTTCGAGCGCGTCGCGCACGTGAGGGCGGCTCAAGACGGCATGGTGAGCAACGTCGCGCAGGCACACCCACATGCGCACGTCGTCAGGAGCCAGGCTCCACTCCCGAGCGAAGCCATCGATAGCCTCGGGTACTACCATGAGCTCGTCGCCAGTGGGCGCAGGCATCGGGAGGTCGTACTGGCCCATGGCCCGGGCCGCCAGGTGGCCCACCATAGTCCCCGCTTGAGCTCCCAGTACCAGGGGACCTAGCACCTGGGGCAGGTTGCCGAGCAGCTGGCTCATGGGGTCCGCAGCTCCGGGTGCACCGGTCTCAACCCCGAAGGGCCCGGCCCCTGCCTCGAGGTCCCCCTCGGCGGAGATCCCTCCCAGTCCCGGGCTGAGCGAGGTCGCCAGCGCGCTGAGCACTGGGTGCCACAGGTCCAGGGTGCGGGCCGCCCACTCCGAACGGGTTACCGCACGCAAGCTGAGCCAGCCACGGTGTGACGTCGGCAGGCCTGTGGCCTCGGTTACGTGCATGTCCGCCACCCGGAGCAGCTCTTCGAGCTTCATGCGGGCCAAGGGGTCGGGATTCGCCTCGGCTTTGCCCTCGGTGGCCGTCCAGGCGGCCAGCTGCCGGGCGATCTCCCAGTTCACGGGCCCCTGGGAGGTCAAGAGGCGGGCCAGGTTGCGAAGCAGATCCTGTAGAGGGCCACCACTCCCGAACGGCGATCCCTCGCTCACGGCTCGCCCTCCTCCCTGCTTTGCCCATCCGCTCTAACTGCGCCCATCATCCCAGGCTACCCGTGTCCCTGCCATCTGGTCTGCCTCTGTGCTTCGCGGCATGCTTGTGGTATGAGCACCGTCTTGGTGACGGGAGCGGCAGGCAGCCTCGGCCAGCGGGTCGTGGCCCGCCTCCTCGCCCGGCCCGGCGTGGAAGGCGTAGTTACGGTGGACAAAGTCCCAGCGCCGGCCCGTCGTGAGGAAGTCGAGTCCCACACACTGGACCTTTCCACTGAAGAAACACCCGATGAGCTGGCTGCCCTGGCCAAGCAAGTAGATGCTTTTTTGCACCTGGCTTGGGATCCCGACGGCCCGGGCAACCTGCGTGCCCTCCGCCACGTGCTGGGCGCAGCGGAGGCGGTGGAGCCCGGCCAGCTCGTGCACCTTTCCAGCGCGACCGTTTACGGGGCCTGGCCCGATAACCCCGTCCCCCTTACCGAAGGGGCCGGGCTGCGCCCCAACCCCGAATTGGCTTATGCAGTTGAGAAGGCGGCGGCCGAGGTCTCCGTGGGGAGATGGGCACACGACCACCCCAAGGTGGCGGTTGCGGTGCTCCGTCCGGCTTGCACCGTGGGGCCGCGGAGTCACCCGCTCTACCGAGCGCTGGCCGCGGGCAACCGGCCACCGCTCGGCAGCGAAGGGCGGTTTGTCCAGTACCTCCACATAGACGACTTGGCCGAGGCCGTGGTCCATACCTGGGAGCACGGCCTGTCCGGTACCTATAACGTCGCTCCCGACAACGGAGTACCGGAGGAGGTCGCTTCAGCCCTCGAGGGCGGCCCGGCCAGGCTCCCTTTGCCTCACCCGCTGCGGTCGGCCCTGTCGGCCTGGCGCTGGGACCTGTGGCGAAAAGGCGCGCCACCGGGGGCACGGCCCTATGGCGCGCACTCCTGGGTCGTTGCCGGGGACAGGCTGCGTGCCTCAGGGTGGCGGCCCCAGTACAGTTCGGAGGAGGCCTTGGTCGTGAGCGACGAACGCTTGCACTGGGATGAGCTGCCTCCCGGTTGGCGGCGCTCGGTCTCCCTGGCTGGTGCCCTGTCAGCGGTGGTGGCGGGCGTTGGCGGCGCCTTGTGGCGGCGCCGGGTCAGCTCGCGTTGACGGCGTTGGGTTGGGAGCCCAGGGTCACGTTGGCGTGGTGGAGTTTGTTGTCGTGAACCCAGCTCAGCGTGACCACCTGCCCCGGTTTCATGTTGGCCAGCATCTCGATCAGGACGCCGGCCGAAGGGACCGGAGTCGAGCCGATCCCGGTCACGACGTCATTGTCGGCAACGCCCGCCTTAGCAGCCGGTGAGCCGGGAGCGACGCTGGCCACGCTCACCCCTCCCGGCACCCCATGGGCCGCGGTTGGAGCCGGTGCGTCGGAGCCCTGAAGGAGCCCGAGCCAGGGGTGAGCAGCAGGATGACCGGTGGTGATGAGCGGGTTGAGCTCGTACTCGGCTGTGTCTATCGGCGTCACGTAGGTGACGGAAGTTTTGTTCTGCTGGCTACCCGCGGAGCTGAGGATCCCGATCACCTTGCCGCTGCTGTCGACCAGCGCCCCCCCGTCTGCCGAGGGGTCAACCGTCAGGTTGGCGACGAGCATGGAAAACAGCCCGAACGAGGCACCGTTCACGGGCGGCAGGTAGTTGAGGCTGTCGTTGATGGTGCCCGAGGCAAAGTAGTTGCCCGAACCCACCCAGCCGGCCGCCACGGCGGAGCCGACCGCGTACACCTGGTCCCCGGTCTGCAGCTCGGCCGCGCTGCCCGGCACCGCGGTGCGTACCGGGCCCATGCGAGCTTCGACCAATGCCAACCCGCTCGATGGGTCGCTGCCTACCACGCGGCCAGGTACCTCGGTGTACGAGGTGGCGACTTCGACCTGGGGGCCAGCGCCGGCCGCGGAAACAAGCGCGTCGTCGGTGAGGATGTACGCATTGGGGCCAGCCTGGTCGATAATGACGCCCGACCCGGTGGCCGGACCAGTAGCGCCCGTCAGCTTCAGGCCCACGATGGACGGGTTCACGAAGCCAAGGATGGCCGGAGCCCCCGCTGGGTTACTGTTAGTGCTGGTGGGAGCGCTCAAGCCGGAGGGCCGGCTGGTGGCCGTCGGTGCTGGGGTATTGCCGTCGGTGGCGCCCGCGGCCAGCAGGGCACCAGCGGTGAGGAGGGCGCCGACAACGCCGGAAATGACCCCCACCAGCCAGATGGGTGCTTGACCGGCGCGTAGCCAGCCGGCTAACGAGCGCAGAAGCCCGTGCCCTGACATGGGGACCGTTTGGCTGGGGTTTTCGCGGACCTCGGAAGGGTGCCGCCATAGGCGGTCATCGGGAGGGATCCAACGTGATTGCGAACCCTCTTCGCCCGGTTCGTCGCCCGCGCCCTGGCCTTCCTCCTCAGGAACCACCCTCCCGAGGTTACAGAGCAGCTCAGGCCAGGTGATGTCGCCCCCAGGGAGCCGGCGAGCCGTAGGATTGGGGTGTGCTTTCGGTCCCCGAAGGAGACGACTGGTTGGCGCTGAGCGAAGATCCCCTCCCGCTCGACCGCCTCAGCTCGTGGCCGGTGCTGCCTGGCTGCGGGGCGACGGTGTTGTTTGCCGGCACCGTGCGTGACCATTCTGACGGGCGCCCAGACGGTTCAGCCCGCGAGTACGAGGCCTACGGCCAGGGTGCCATGGCTAGCCTGAGCGTGATCGCGGGCCAACTGCGCAAGCGATGGCCTGCGACGGGTAGGGTCGCACTAGTGCACCGCATTGGTATGCTTGCTCCTACTGACGTCTCGGTCGTCGTTGCCGTTTCTGCCCCACACCGGGCCGAAGCCTTCGAGGCCGCCCGCTTCGGTATAGAGGCGGTCAAGGCGCAGGCCCCAATCTGGAAGCGAGAGGTCTGGTCAGGTGGGAGCGAGTGGGGACTGGACAGCCACCCTATCGAGGAGGCCGGCATGATCGGTTCGCGTCCTGATCTCGGCGCCAGCGGGTGGGGACGCTGATGCCGGTGGCCGCTAACTGGTTGGCGGCGTCCGCCAAGGTGACGCACGCGTCGTTGCAGTGGGTTACCCTTCTGTGGGTTGCGGGGGCCGTCGTGGTGGCAGCCGTCGTTATCACAGTGATCGTGGTGGTGTCCCGGCGCCCGAAGTCCATGGAGGACGGCATCACCCAGTTCTCGCGGTCCCTCCAGGCGGTGGCACCCAGGCCAGGGGCACGTCTAGTGGCTGGTCATGTGGCCCCACCCGCCCACCACGGTCACAAGACCCCGAAGACCGATGAGCCCGTTGGGGCTGCAAGACGGGAGACAGAAGCTGTCTAGGGACCTGGCAATCGACCTGGGCACCGCCAACACCCTCGTTTACGCGCGGGGGCGAGGCATCGTCCTTAACGAACCGACGGTGATCGCGCTGGACAGCCGTACCAACACGGTCCTCAATATGGGCCGGGAGGCGTGGCAGATGATCGGCCGCACTCCTGGGTACATCGTCGCCGTGCGGCCCCTGCGCAAGGGCGCCATCACCGACTTCGACATCACCCAGCGCATGATCGAACTGCTGCTCAAGCGGGCCGGGATCTCTCGGTTTGGCCGTCCCAGGGTGCTCATATGCGTACCATCGGCCATAACGGCAGTCGAGAAACGAGCCGTTGAGGAGGCCGCGAGAGCCGCCGGTGCCAACAGCGTCTTTTTGATCGAGCAACCGACCGCGGCGGCGATCGGGGCGGGTTTGCCCATCCACCAGCCTCTCGGCAACATGGTCTGCGACATTGGCGGCGGCACTACCGAGACGGCTGTGCTCTCGCTGGGCGGGGTGGTGGCGCTGGAGGCCATCCGGGTCGGGAGCTTCGACATCGACGCCACCATCCAGGCCTACGTGCGGCGCGAGTACGGCATCGCCATTGGGGAGCGTACGGCCGAGGAGATCAAGATGGCTATCGGTTCGGCCTGGCCCATGGAGGACGAAGTCAAGGCCGAAGTGCGCGGTCGCGACCTCATGAGCGGGCTGCCCAAGACGGTCATACTCGCCCCCGAGGAAGTGAGGGAGGCTATCGAGGAGCAGGTAGGCGCCATCGTGGACGCCGTCCTGCGTTGCCTCGGGTCCGCCCCGCCCGAGCTTTCCCAGGACCTGATAAGTCAGGGATTGAACCTGGTCGGCGGTGGGAGCCTCCTGAAGGGGCTGGATAAGCGGCTGTCCGAAGAGAGTGGCTTGCCGGTCCATGTGGTTGAAGCACCCCTTGAGTGCGTGGTCATGGGTGCCGGCAAGTGCATAGAAAACTTCGAAGCGGTCCGCGACTTGCTTCTCGTGTGACCGAGACCTGCGGCTAGTCGAACTAGCGCCTTTCCCGGGGGCGTCGCTCCAGCAGGTCTTGGGCTACTTGGCGGACCTGCCAGTCCCTATCGTCCAAGGCGCGCTCCAGGGCGACGCTGACCAGGGGGCCATCAAAGGCAGCGAGCGCGACTACTGCCCTGCGCCTGATGGCTGGTTTGTCCGCCAGGGCGGCCAGGACTGCGGGCAATGCCTCCTGGTCCCCGATGGCCCCGAGCGCGGCCACGGCGGCCTCCCGGCAAAGGGCCTCGGGGTGTTCCCGAACCGTACCACCGAGCGCCCGGGTACTGCGCCCACGCTCTTCATCGCTGATCGGGTGGCCGGCAGTGCTGTCGAGAACCTCGCCCAAGGCGTAACAGGCGGCTTCCACCACGCCAGCGTCGGGGTCTTGGAGCAGCTTGGACAGCTCCGTAGCGGTCCCTGCCAAGCCGGGGCTCAGGGCGGCGATGTCGCATGCCCGCCGACGCAGCGAAGCGACCGGGCTCGAGAGGGCCGCCCGCATGTCGCCTGGCCGCAGGGCGCCCATTCTGGCCAGGGCGCCCAGGCCGCAACCGCGCACACCGGCGTCGGGGTCGCTCAGGGCTAACCGAGCGCCATCCTCATCACCCCGATGACCGGCTAGGACTGCCTCGCGCCGACGAGAGGCGACCTCCAAGAACTCAGGTCCCATGTGGGCCAGCCCCATCGAGATCAGGGCCCGTTGCCCACCGCGTGGGTAAGAGCCTGGACGGCGAGGCCGATGGCCGTGGCCAGGACGGCCGCCACCAGCAGGCCAATTACCACGCTTATCAGGCCGAGCAACCAAAGCGATCGCACCCGGAGCCATATGGGCACGGCCACTTTGAGCCGTCGAGGCTTGCTCGCCCGGGGGCTCCCGGCGGCGCTGGTCCCAGGAAGGCCTGCCCCTAGACGGACCGCGGCAGTGGGCTCTGCGCCACGGCCGGAACCAACCGGACGGGCGCCGCCCGCCCTCGCCGCAGGCTGGGTCACGGCCGGTACCTCCGATCCCCTGGCCCACAAACACCCTGGCGCATGGCAACCTGGTGACTGGATGCCGACACTTCCCTCAGGTTACGACCCCCGATGAGCAGCACCGAGCCGACTCTATCCGGCCCGCCGAGCCTTCCCGAGGGCCCCGCTCCCTGGCCGCCAAGTCTGGCCGCGCGAAAGGGCCAACCTGGTCGCGCCCGAGTGGTTGGCGCGGTCATCGCCGCAGCCGCAATCGTCGGGATCCTCGTTGGCGTTGCTTCTCACGAGGCCAGCGGCTACTTTCTGTTCTCGCCCGGTACAGCTCCCCTGATCACGGCGAGCCAGTCCTGCCAGGCGTCCGGAGGCGAGCTCAGCCTGCCCGATGGCTCTCCCTGTGTCCGCCTGCTCGTGCCCAAAGGGACTGCTCACCCGGTAAAGGGTGGGCTCTACATGGTGGATGTGGAAGTGGGCCAGGCGGGGGCTCTCGATTGGTTGCTGTACCAGTTCGGGTTGCTCGGCGGGCAACATGAGCTGGTGTCCGTGCAAGCGTATGCGGGCGACACGCCCGCGTCCGAGCTGGGCTGTCAGGACACCCAGCAGATGGTCTCAGCTGACCAGAACGCGGCTCTGGCCGCCATGTCCGTGCTCGGGTACCGCGTGGGCCAAAATGCCCTGGGCGCCCAGATCGTCTCGGTCTACGCGGGCACCCCGGCCTGGAGGGCCGGCCTCAAGTGCAATGACGTGGTCACGGCGGTGGACGGGAAGCCGGTGCGCACCGCCGGTACCTTCACTGACCTGCTGCACCCCCTGCCTCCAGGCACATCGGTGGTACTGACCGTGAAGGCGGGGGGCCATGACCGGAAAATCCAGCTTAAGCTGGGCCGGGCTACGGCCGCGGCGCTGGCTCAGGGCTTTCGCGGCAACGGCTACGTGGGTGTCAGCGTCCAGACTCAGGTCAAGCCGGCGCTGCCGTTCAAGGTATCGGTGAACGCCGGATCTATCGGGGGGCCTTCCGCCGGCCTGGCCTTCACGCTGGCCATCCTCGACGCCCTTTCCAATGGCCGGCTGACCGGCGGGCACCGTGTAGCGGCTACCGGGACCATTGACCCCAGCGGGAATGTGGGTGATGTGGGTGGCGTGCGGGAAAAGACGGTGGCGGTTGAAGAGGCAGGCGCGCAGGTCTTTTTCGTCCCCAAAGTCGAGTACGCGGCGGCCCAGAGCCAGGCCAGGCGTGGGCTCACCGTGATCCCCGTGACGACTCTCAGGCAGGTGCTGGCCATCCTGCATGACCGCTACGGCGGTGACCTGACGGGGCTGAAGGGGGTCGAAGCGGCGGCACGCGCCTGAAGCCGCACTCGCGCTAGTTGACGAGAGGTTGTGGGAACAAGGAGCGCGGTTAGTACGAACGTCTCCTGTTCCCCGCGTAGGCTCTTTGGTTATGGCCAGTGAACGCCTCCATCCACGCGTAGGAGATCTGCCCGACATGTCGGCCGACCTAATCGGCGGGAGGCGGTTTGCCCAGACCTGGCGCGGGTATGACCCTGAAGAAGTCAAGCAGTTCCTCGCTCAGGTGGGCGCGCAGGTCCGAAGCCTGAAGGAGCGCCTCGAGGCCGAGGCGGCAGCTCGACGTGAGGCCGAGCAGCGAGCGTTGCACCCACGGATCGATGAGGCGACGCTTATGTCGGCCGTAGGCGAGGAAACGGCCGGGATATTGCACAGTGCGCGCATGGCCGCGGCCGAGATATCGGCCAAGGCGGAGGCGCGGGCCCAGGAAACGCTGAGCGCGGCTGAGGCGAAGGCATCAGCACTCGTGGCCGATGCTGAGAGCCTTCTGGCCGCTCGTACTTCCGAGGCTGAGGCGGCGGCGGCCGAGGTGCGGGCAACTGCCGAAGCCGAGGCTGATCGGCTTGTCCAGGCTGCTCGCCAAGAGGCTGAGCAAGTGGCAGCTAAGGCCGGAGCCGAGCATCGCCAGACAGTCGAGGAGGCGCAAGCTATCCGGGAGCGGGTGCTCTCGGACCTGGCTAGGCGCCGCAAGCTGGCCACGGTACAGATCGAGCAGCTCAGGGCGGGCCGGGAGCGTCTGCTTGACGCCTACCTCTTGGTCCGTCGCACCCTGGACGAGGTGACGGGCGAGCTGCACCGGGCCGACGCTGAAGCGCGCGCCGCGGCTGAGGCAGTCGGCCGCCAGAGCGGTAATGGTAGCG
>JAKAWM010000077.1 GCA_021827285.1 Actinomycetes bacterium
GGGCCTACCTTTGCTGGGGCACCCCGGCTTTTGGCCTCGGCCCACGACTGGTGGCCCCGGGCACGGCCTCCAGCCGCGCTAGGCGGGTCGCCTGCCGGCGGCGGCCTTGCGGTGTCAGGCTCGGAGCGACCTGGGACGAAGTAGCGCTTTCACTACGTCTGAGCGGCCGGCCATGAGCTCACCAAAGATGGTCGGGCCCTGGTCGAGGTCAAACGAGGTCGCCCAAGTGAGGTCGACCTCTCCAGCGAGAGCGACGGCGTCGGCAAAGTCACTATGCGAATAGGCAAACGACCCGATGATGCGCTTTTCTGTCCGGATCATGTCGAGGGCATCGAAGCCAGGCGCCGCTTCGAGCAGGCCGAGCCAGACCGCGGTTCCCGTGGGCCGCAGGTGTTCGAGCGAGGCACGACGCGTGGCCGTGGCGCCTGCAGCATCCAGCACCAGGTCGAACTCGCCATCGAGTTCGCGGCCCGTTGCGTCGGCACCGAGGCGGTCGGCAAGCTCCAGGCGTTCGGGGGAGAGGTCCGTGATCGCGACCTGGGCACCGTGGTGCTTGGAGATTAGGAGCAGGCTGAGACCGATGCTGCCTGCCCCCAATACCCCGACGGTCGAGCCCGACGTGCCACGGGCGAGGCGCCAGGCGTGCAGGGCGTTGGCCAGAGGCTCGACCAGGGCGCCTTGCTCGACAGAAACGGCCTCGGGCAACTTGTGGAGGAGCCGCTCGGGCACGGCCACCCTCTCGGCGAAGGCGCCTTGGCGGTGGATGCCGATGATGTGGCGCTCGCGGCACACTTCGTTGTGGCCGGCTCGGCAAAGGTCGCACAGGCCGCAGCTAACGACAGGGTCCACAGCGACCCTGTCGCCACTCGGCGTCCTGGCGGAAAATTCGTGACCCATGACTAACGGAGGCTGGCGGAAACCGGGCTTGGAGATACCGTGCAGCTCACTGCCACAAATGCCGCAGGCTACGACTTCGACCACGACTTCGCCGGGCGCGGCCACGGGCTCGTCCACTTCTGACAGCTCGACCGTACCGGGCTTGGTATACACCATCGCACGCACAGCGGTTCGTTCCTCCTTGACGTACCCTCCCCAAGCCTACAATAGCTATCGACGGGTCATTTCCGGGCACCTAGGTGGGTGACGCGACGCGTATGGTTGGAGAATGCTTCGTCAGCGTTTTCAGGACCGGACGACTCGACGACGCGGCGTCGCCGAAGTGTCGGTGGTCACGGTCGACCCGGTCGCCGGCGGCGGGCTGGCCGAAGAGTACCTCCTTGCTGCGAGCCGGGTGGGCCCAAATGGGCAAAGACCGCCTAGCCCACGCCCCTAGCCCTTCTTGAGGCCGCGGAGAGCTTCTTGGGCCTTCTGGCGGATCCCGGTCCGGATGACCTCCCAGGCGTTCTCGTCGCCCGATGCGAGTGACTTGGCGGCATTAGTCATCTGTTCCCAAGTCGCGTGAGGCGGTATCGGTGGCACGTTCGGGTCAGTGTGGACATCTAGGACGGTTGGCCTGTCCGAGCTGAAGGCGCGCTCCCAGGCTTTGCCTATCTCGTCTGGGTTTACGACCTCGACCGCATTGAGGCCGATGCCCTCGGCGAAGGCCGCGTACGAGACGTCGGGCAGGGCCTGCGACTCGACGAACTTGGGGAACCCACTCATGGCACGCATCTCCCATGTCACTTGGTTTAAGTCATTGTTGTGCAAGACGGCTACCACCAAGCGGGGGTCCTGCCAGTCCTTCCAGTAGCGGGCCGCTGTGATGAGCTCCGCCATCCCGTTCATTTGCATCGCCCCGTCGCCGACCAGGCAAACAGCAGGCCGGCCGGGAAAAGCGAACTTGGCACCGATGCCATAGGGCACGCCGGCGCCCATTGTTGCGAGCGTCCCGGAGAGCGACCCGTGCTGTCCGGCCGCGAGCTTCAGGTGCCGCGCGTACCAGTTGGCTGCTGAGCCCGAGTCCGAGGTGACGATCGCATCTTTGGGGAGCCGCCCATTGAGCTCCCAGACGAGGCGTTGAGGGTTTACGGTCCCGGCGATGTCGCTCTCCGTCATTGCTTGGCGCTCCATGGTCTGCCACCAGCGCGAGACGTTGGACTCGATCCCGTTGCGCCAAGAGCGGTCTGGTTTCCGGTCGAGCAGCGGCAGCAGGGCCTTGAGGGTGGTCCCTGCATCGCCGACAAGGTTGACCTCGTAGGGATAGCGCATACCGATCATCGAAGCGTCGCGGTCGATCTGAACACCGCGAGCTTGGCCGAAAGAGGGCATGAACTGGGTGTAGGGGAAGCTGGAACCCACAGTCAACAACGTGTCGCAGTCGCGCATCATCTCATAGCTCGGGCGTGTTCCGAGCAGTCCGATCGACCCGGTCACGAAGGGGAGGTCATCTGGCAGCACGTCCTTGCCCAAGAGCGCTTTGGCGACCCCTGCCCCGAGGAGCTCCGCCACGGCTACCAGCTCGTCGCTGGCGCCCCGGGCTCCTTGGCCCGCGAGGATGGCGACCCTCTTGCCGGCGTTTAGCAGCTCGGCAGCTAGCTCTATGCCGGCCTTGTCCGGCGTACAGTGGGGCCAGACAACTCCGAGGCTGGAGGGGACCATCTTGAACTCGTGGGCCGGCGGCTGGTACTCGAGTTCTTGGACGTCGTAGGGTACAATTAGGCAAGTCGGCGCACTTCTGGCCAATGCCGAGCGCACCGCTCGGTCCACGAGGTTCGGAAGCTGCTCAGGCACGGTGAGCACTTGGACATAACTGGAGCAGGCGTCTTTGAAGAGCGTTAGGAGGTCCACCTCCTGCTGATAAGAGCCGCCCATGGCTGTCCGGTTGGTCTGACCGACGATCGCGAGCACGGGGACATGGTCCAAAAGCGCATCGTAGAGGCCGTTCAAAACGTGGATGGCCCCAGGGCCCGACGTGGCCATGCACACACCGATCTTCCCGGCGAACTTGGCGTACCCAACCGCCTCAAAGGCCGCCATCTCTTCGTGGCGAGCCTGCACAAACTGAGGGAAATCTCCACCTTTGGCCCAGGCGGCCAATATCCCGTTTATGCCGTCGCCCGGGTAGCCGAAGATGTGTTCCACCCCCCAGGCGCGCAGGCGGGCAAGCAGGAAGCTGGACACGGTTTCGTTCATGATTGCTCACTACCCGCCCCAGAGACTTTTACACTAAGCGAAGCTGTCGCAAAAGTGCTCACTCAACCACGCTGAGCGCGAAGACTTTAGCCGGCGACAGGTTAGCGCTGTCTTTCGGTAGGTGGTAGACTGCTGCCCGGACTTTCCGATGGGGTTGGGAGGGGCGACAACAGATGGCGCAGAGAGAGTTGCTTGCTGACGGGGATAGTCCCGGCTTGGGACTGGCAACGGCGCGGTGTTTGATGGATGAGTTCAGTATGCATCGCGGGTCGGGCAGCCGATGACGGTGAAGATGCGCCCGCAGGCCCACTCGGCCTAAAGACTCGCCGCCTAGTCGGGTAGCCATGTGGCAGCTTTTGAGGAAGACTATGCGAAGGCTTTGGAGGAGTACCTTCGAAGACCAGGGGAGGCGGGTCTAGACGGGGCCCAGGGCCTGGGCCGCCGCGCGCTCAGAGAGAACCTCGGGGTCCTCGAAATTACCGTCCTGCACGAAAAGGTTCTTTCACGAGCGGGCCACCCCCGCGAGTTGGTAGGTGAGCTCCCCGAGGAGGCAGATCACCCGGCCCTGGATTTCCTGCTCCAAGTGTTGGTGGTGTTGGACGCGCCGAGGTCAAGCTTGGAACTGGCACGGGAGCAGCTTGCCCATCGTCACCAACAGGTTGCCCAATTGCAGGCGCTCACGGAAGCTTCGTTCAAGATGTTGTCCACGTTCGACCCCGATGCGAGGCTGGCGCTCGTCGAGGAGGCTGCCGCCCAGTCGCTTGCCGGTGTGTCTGTGGCGAGCGCGGTGGGCGGCGAAGTAGAGGCGGACCTCATTCGCAAGCTGCCGTCAGCAGCTCGGGCGGCATTTCGCGGTTTCAAGGCAGGGGAGAACCTCGTCCGAGCCTCATGGGCTGGGGGTGCAGGGCTCGTGCACCTACTGGCGGCGCGTGCGCCATCTGCGATCGGACCTGGCCCTTTGATAGCGGCCTGGAGAGACGGCGAATGCTTTTCTGACTTGGATGTCGCGTTGTTCGTTCAGCTGAGCCAGCTCACGTCTGTGGCGATCACCAACGCTCAGCTTTTCGAGCGTGAGCGGGAGACTGCAGTCGTCCTTCAGCGATCGCTTCTGCCCATAGTGCCCTCGGGCCTGGCGGGCATCGAACTGGCTACTTGCTATATTCCCGCCCGACCGGGCGCGAGCGTCGGTGGCGATTGGTTCGATGCGTTCGAGCTACCGAGTGGCCGCCTGGGGCTGGTCATCGGGGACGTGATGGGGCATGACATCGTTTCCGCTGCCGTCATGGGCCAGTACCGCATTGCGGTGCGCGCCTACGCCTTGGAAGGTCATTCCCCATCGTCGGCGCTAAACCAAATGGACAGGCTCTGCTCGTCCTTCGTCGGGGACCGTTACGCGACTGTTCTGTTCGCCACCCTCGAATCAAGCGGTGACTTTTGCCTCTCCAACGCAGGCCACCCACCGCCCATAGTGATCGACGTGGGCGGCCAGGCAAGTCTTCTGGAGGGGGGCGTTTCTGTGCCGGCCTGCATGGGCTTACCTGACTTCCAGCATGCCGAGCTTCGGGCGACCCTGTCAGTCGGGACAACCCTGTTCTTCTACACCGACGGGCTCATCGAGCGCCGCGGGTCGCAAATAGGTGACCGTTTGGCAGAGCTCCTCGCGGCATTGAGTGGGCCACCGAGGCCCTGGGGGGAGCCGCTGAAAGCGCTTTGCGAGGAAGCAGTTGCGCATCTGGCTGGCACTGAGCCCGAAGACGATGTATGCGTCATGGCTGTGAGGCTGAGTGGCGTTGGGCCTCCCGGCTAGGCACCCGCGAAGCTCGCTTCGCAACTGGCCAACTCTCGACTGATGATCCGCGAGACATGCATCAAAAGGACACCGAGCTCCTCTGCTATTGACTGTTGCGTGCGTTCTTCGAAGAAATAGCGCTTGATCACTAGCTCGTCGGCGTCACGGGCTATGGGGCGCGGTGATGCCCACGCCCGAGTCGGGCACGTGCCGCACCCGCCAGCACGCGGCCGAGTGCAGCGGCGGTCGAGGTCGTGAGCAGCGTCGTTCCGATGAGTGCAGCGGTGCGTGCGGCGAGGCTCGGTGGCTTCGGCCGCTGGTCGGGGCCAAGGTCACCTGAGGGTTGCGCGCCGCTAGAAGCTTGAGCTAGGGTCCTTGCGAGCAGCTCCGAAAGATGGACCGCTTCACGGCCACCGCTGTCGAGTTCATGTATCTGGGTGCGGCAGCTGAAGCCGTCAGCGAGGACTACCGCGTGCGGCGCCGCGCCGCGCAGTGCTGGGAGCAGTACGCTTTCAGCACACTTGACGCTGATATCGAGGTGGCCCTTCTCAAAGCCGAAGTTACCCGCCAGGCCACAGCAGCCGGAGTCGAGCCTGGTGGCATCGGCGCCGGATGCGTCGAGCAGTCGTTGGTCCGTGTCCCACCCGAGCACGGCATGGTGGTGGCAGTGCGCCTGCGCGATCACTGTGGTGCCGTCGAGCCGCGGTGGCTCCCAGCCGGGGGTGTGCTCGGTGAGCAGTTCGGCCAAGGTCACTGTTTGTCGCCGGAGGCGGGCGATATCGAGGTCCTCGGGCAGCAGGTCGACGGCGTCAGAACGGAACACGGCAGTACAGGAGGGCTCGAGGCCAACTACGAGGCCGCCGGCGCGAACGTGCTCGGCGAGATGGGCGGCGGTCCTTCTAAGGACACGTTTTGCCGTGTTCAGCTGCCCAGTCGAGATCCAGGTGAGCCCACAACATAGCGGTTCAGGGGGGATAGTCACAGACCAGCCGGCCGCTTCCAGCACATCTACGGCGGCGCGACCGATGCCTGGGTGGAAATGGTTCGTAAAGCTATCTGGCCACAGCAGTACGTTCCCGTGGCGCCCGGGCGCGCCCGGAGGTCGGCTCTGCCACCATTGCTGCAATGTTTCGCTGGCGAACAATGGGATCTCACGGGGAGCGAGGCCTGCCGCGCTGGTGGCAATGCGGCGTAGCAGGGGCGTATGGCTGAGAGTGTTGACTATAGGTGCGCTCTTTGTCCCTGCGATGACCCAGGAGAGAGCAGGGAGCCAGCCTAGGGCATAGTGGCAGCGAGGCCGGAGATGGCCGGCATAGTGGTGGGCCAAGAACTCTGCTTTGTAGGTTGCCATGTCAACGTTGACTGGACAGTCGCTCTTGCAGCCCTTGCATGCCAGGCAGAGATCAAGCGCGTCACGAACGGCGGTGGAACGCCAGCCATGTGTGATCGGCCCCTCTTCGTGGCCGTCGAGCATCTCGAACAGCAGGCGGGCCCGACCGCGGGTAGAGTGCTCTTCTTCGAGCGTGGCTTGGTAGGACGGGCACATTACGGCCCCTTTGGGATGGGCGTGCTGGCGGCACTTGCCTACGCCAACACAGCGGATTGCCGCCTTGACGAAGGAGCCTCCATCTTCGGGGTAAGCAAAATGAATGGACCCCTTCATGCGAGGAGACCAGGACGAACCGAGGCGCAAGTGCTTGTCGAGTGGCGCGGGAGCGACGATCTTGCCCGGGTTCATCATGTTGTCAGGGTCGAAGATCGCTTTCAGTTGGCCGAACGCGGTCACGATGCGGTCACCGAACATGCGAGGCAACAGCTCACCGCGCGACTGCCCATCTCCGTGTTCACCAGAAAACGACCCTTTATACGAGGCCACGAGGTCGGCGGCCGCCTCCATGAAGCGGCGGTACTTGGCGACGCCCTCGGCGTCGGTCATGACAAAGGGGATGCGGGTATGCACGCAACCCTGCCCGAAGTGCCCGTAGAGGCTGGGTGCCGTTTCGTCGGCATAGCCGAACTTCTCGAAGAGCGAGTTTAGCTCTCGTAGGTACTTGCCGAGTTGGTCGGGGCTTACCGCGGAGTCCTCCCAGCCTTCCCACGTGTCGCGTTCGCCCGGGACGTGTGCGGTGGCCCCCAAGCCGGCTTCGCGGGCCTGCCACAGCTCGTCCTCCTGCGAGGGATCGTCGAGGATCTCGACGTCCGGCTCATGCCCGGACTTACCTAGCGCGGCAAGCATCCCGCGGGCCGCTTCGTCAGCTTGCTCGCGGGTGTCCCCGCCAAATTGTATTAGCAAGAAACCATTGCCCTTTGGTAGCTTGTCGAGGGGTCGGGAGTTCATCCTCCTCAGGCGCTGGTCGTGGATCAGGCGGTGGTCGACGCCTTCGAGCGCGAGCGGTTCGTGCGGGAGGATTGCGGTAAGGGCATCAGCTGCCGCAAATATGTCGTCGAAACCGAGCACGACGAGGGCGCGTTGCCTGATGACGGGTACAAGCTCGAGTTCGGCGCGCATCACCGTGGCGAGGGTCGACTCGCTCCCGACCAGGCAGCCGGCCACGTCGAAGTGGCGTTCGGGAAGGAGCGAATCGAGGTTGTACCCAGACACGCGGCGCGGTATATCAGGGTACCTGGAACGGATCTCCTGAGCGTAGGCATCGGTAAGCTCGCGCAGCTGCCGGTAAATTCGAGCCCGCTCGTCGCCGCCCCTTGCAATTTGAGCGTAGTCTTCGTCGCTTGTCTCTCCGCACCAAAAGCGCGCCCCACGATAGAGGAGCACTTCGAGCCGAGCGATGTTGTCGACGACCTTTCCGGTGCGCTGCGCGGTGGCGCCGCAGGAATTGTTGCCGATCATCCCACCGAGCGTACAATTGGGATGGGTCGCGGGTTCAGGACCATAGCGCAAGCCGTAGGGTTCCAGTTCGCCGTTTAGCACGTCCAGCACGATGCCTGGTTCCACGATGCAGGTCCGCTTTTCGGGGTCGACCGACAGCAAGTGGTGGCAGTACTTGGACCAATCGATCATCACGGCCGCGTTGGTGCATTGGCCAGCCAGGCTTGTCCCGCCACCCCGCGACACGATCGGAGCACCGAACTGGCGGCAGACGCTGATGGCGTCCGCTGCCGCCTCTACGTGGCGCGGTATGACTACGCCGATCGGGACCTGCCGGAAGTTGGAAGCGTCGGTCGAATAGGCGCCTCGGGTGGCGGCATCGAAGCGCACTTCGGCGTCCACCTGCCTCCGCAAGGCTCGTTCGAGGCGATCGAGGTCCACCTCCTCACGGGGCGGTACAAGGGTCACCGGCTCAGGAAGATAAGTGTCGCTCACAGCCATCCTTTCGTCGAGTAATTGTGGGCCTTGTGGGCGGTAAGCACTCAACTCGCGAGATATGATGCACGTGGTCGCCTCGCCGACGAGACGGCAGGAAGGCCCTTTGTCCTGGCTCCACCGCAAAGACGACGCCGGCCCGGACGTCAGCCGGGCTCACCGACTGGAGCAAGGCCCCACGGGCTCAGCGGCGCTGAGGTCGGGACGGTGGGCGCGGTCGCACCAGCGTAAGAGATGCCGGTCTAGCTCCTTCACGCTCGTGGCTCCGCACAACGCCATGGTCATGCGCAGTTCGCTCGCTAAAATGTCGATGCAATGGCGGACGCCAGCTTCGCCGGCCGCTGCTAGGCCATAGAGGTAAGCGCGCCCGACGAGCACAGCCTTAGCGCCGAGCGCGAGCGCAGCCACGACATCGCTACCACGCCGGAACCCAGAGTCGACGAGGACTTCAAGCCGGCCCTGCACGGCGTCCACGATGTCTGGCAGTACATCGATTGTGGCCGGGACGTGGTCCAGTTGGCGTCCGCCGTGGTTGCTCACGACTATCCCCTCAAGGCCAAGCTCGGCGGCCCGCACCGCTTCCTCGGGGCGGAGCACGCCCTTAAGAAGTAGCGGTCGGTCCCAGACCTGCCGGATCCACTTGAGGTCATCCCAGCTCACGCTGCCGTCGAACATGTCGTTGATCTTGTCCCTGGAACGATGGTCGGGCGGCCCGATGTTCGGGAAGCTGATCGCCTCGGAAGTTAGGAAGTGCCAGGCCCAAGTTGGGTGGAGGATGCCCTCCAAGAACGTGGGCAGTGACAGTTCAGGCGTCGGGAGGTCGAGGCCACAACGTTTTTCTCTTTCTC
>JAKAWM010000078.1 GCA_021827285.1 Actinomycetes bacterium
CAACAGCGAGCTGGGCCACATAGAACTGGACGGCGAGGACGCCGAGAGGAGGACATCGGCCGCGGTGCGCGAACGCGAAAACCTGAGCTGGGACAAATGGGCAAAACGCCTGCAGCGTTACTTTTCAGAATTAGAATTACTAATCCGAAACCAATTTTTCATACTGCGGGGCAACGAAAGCCGGCGGTCAGAAAAGTTCTTACCGTTGCTCACTCTAGATACGAAAATAGTGCCCGCCCAACTGCAGAACGAGGCCGGGATCGTTGGAGCCGCCTACCTCGCCTCACGTGCCAACCCGGCTTGAGAAGCTCAGGAAAGCGTGGCGACACCCTCCGTCCCCGTTTCCCCGCCGCTCAATAACACTGAACTTTCGTTGAAGGACGGGATCTCGCCGTCGCCGTCGGGCCGGCGCGACTGGTCCTTGAACTGGGTACGGTGCAGTTCGGCGTACAACCCGCCCGCCTCGACCAGTTGGTCATGAGTGCCCCGCTCGACAACCCTTCCTCCGTCTACGACCAGGATCTGGTCGGCTTCCCGCACGGTAGACAGGCGGTGGGCAATGACGATCGACGTACGCCCAGCCAGCACCTTCTTGAGCGCCCGCTGGACCGCCACCTCCGACTCGGAGTCCAAGTGGGCCGTCGCCTCATCGAGCACGACCACGTCGGGCGCCTTCAACAACAAGCGGGCGATGGCGACGCGCTGCTTCTCGCCACCTGAGAGACGGTAACCCCTGTCCCCCACCAGGGTTTCCATCCCATCGGGCAACGAGGCCACCATATCGTAGATCTGAGCATCACGCAGTGCTTGGACTAGTTCGTCTTCACTGGCGTCATTGCGGGCATAGAGCAGGTTGGCCCTTATGGTGTCGTGGAAAAGGTGGGACTCCTGGGTGACCACTCCAACTATCTGCTGGAGAGAGCCCAATGTGGCGTCCCGCACGTCCACCCCATTTATGCTCACGGTGCCCTCGGTGACGTCGTAGAGGCGGGCGGCTAGATGGCTAATGGTGGTTTTACCAGCACCGGAAGGACCGACCAGGGCGACAAGTTGACCTGGTTCTGCCACAAAGCTCACGTCGAAAAGAACCTGCTGGCCACCGGCCCGCTCGAGGACGGCTACGGACTCCAGGGAGGCCAGAGAGACTTCTTCCGGTTTTGGGTAACGGAAATCGACGTGGTCGAAGGTTATCTGGGCAGGCCCACGGGGGATGTCCACCGCTCCAGGCTTGTCGTCGATCATCGGTGGTAGATCGAGCACCTCAAAGACCCGGTCGAAACTCACCAATGCCGTCATCACGTCCACCTGCACGTTGGAGAGCGCGGTAAGCGGGCCGTAAAGCCTGTTGAGGTAAAGGGTCATGGCCACGAGCGTGCCGACGCTCAGCCCGCCATGGGCCGCGCTCACGCCCCCCACGCCGTAAACCAGGGCGGTGGCCAGCGAAGCCGTGAGCATCAGGGCGGAAAAGAACACCCGTCCGTACATGGCCGTGGTGACGCCTATGTCGCGGACCCGGCCGGTCCTCTTGGCGAAATCGGCAACTTCCCTGTCCGGTTTGCCAAATATCTTCACCAAAAGGGCCCCGGCCACGTTGAAACGCTCGCTCATCATCGTGTTCATTTCCGCGTTGAGCGAGTATGCCTCCCGGGTGATCGCGGCCAGGCGGCGGCCCACCCATCGCGCCGGGAAAATGAATACCGGCAACATGAGCAACGCCAGAAGGGTGATCTTCCAGCTGAGCACGAGCATAGCCACCAGGGTGACACCCACGCTGACCGTGTTGCCGACCACGGAGTTAAAGGTGTACGTAAATGCCTGCTGCGCTCCGAGCACGTCATTGTTGAGACGGGATATGAGCGCCCCGGTTTGCGTACGGGTAAAAAACGCGATGGGCATGCGCTGGATGTGGGCAAAGACCCGGTTGCGCAAGTCGAAGATCAGCCCTTCACCGATGCGGGCCGAGATCCACCTCTGCCAGAGCCCGACGCCGGCGTCCAAGATGGCCAGCCCGGCCACGGTCAGGGCTAGCCAGATGACCAGCGTGGCGTCCCGGTGACCTATGCCCTGGTCGAGTATAGAACGGTATATAAGTGGGTTAGCGTTGCCGATCAAGGCATCCAGGATGATGAGGAAAAAGAACACGCCCAGCATGCCCGTATAGGGCCGGGCGAAGCGGCGTATCCGGCGGAACGTGCCCCGGGGCAACTTGTGCGCTTTGACCGATTCGTCCTGGCGCAGGCTGCGCATAATGCCCCAGGCCCCCCGACCACCTCCACCCATACCCATGTGGACCATGGGGACCACTATCTCATGTATGTGGGCGCAAGCGGCTCACAAGAGCCGCTCAAGGCAGGGCGTTGGCGGCGATGACCTGGCGGTACCAGCGGTAGCTGTCCTTAGGTGTGCGCTTGGCCGTCGGGTAGTCCACGAAGACGAGCCCGAACCGCATAGAGAACCCGTGCGCCCATTCGAAGTTGTCCAGCAGGCTCCAGACGAAGTAGCCACGGACGTTCACTCCCCGCTCGATCGCCGCGTGGAGGGCTCGCAGGTGCTGCTCCAGGTACCAGATCCGCTTGGGATCGTGCACCTGGCCGTCGGGGCCTGCATAGTCGAGCTCGGCAGAGCCGTTCTCGGTCACGTACAGGGGCAGGGAGGTGTACTCCTCGCTGATCCGCACCAGCAGACCGGTGAGGCCGGAGGGGTCAACCTCCCATCTCGCCCCGGTGTGCGGTGCGTACACGCGCCCAACCCGCGCCGCACCTAAGTCCGCGTTCGCGCCCGACGTCGGCGGCGGCGCCACCTCAAAGCCAGCCTGCTTGGCTGCATCCAAGCGCGCCACGTCCGCCATGACGTTCGTGCTGTAATAGTTGAGGGCCAGGAAATCCATGGGACGGCGGATCTCCTCCAGGTCACCGGGCCTGACGGCGTCAAGGCCGGGCTTGTGCGAGGAGTAGTGCTCGACCATGTCCGCGGGGTAGGTCCCCCAAAAGAGCGGGTCGAGGAAGAGCCGGTTCTGAAAGCCGTCTGCCCTTTTCGCCGCGGCAATGTCCAGTTCGTGGTCACTTGCCGGGATCATGGGGGTCACATTCAGGGCTATGCCGACGGGTGCCTTGACCGTCCGGCGGAGCGCCTCGCTGGCCCGAGCGTGGGCCAGCAGGGTGTGATGATTAGCCATGAGGGCCTTGCTCACGTCTGCGTACCCTGGGGCGTGCTCACCTGTCCCGTAGCCGAGCCAGGCCACACACCACGGCTCGTTGAGGGTGACCCACATCTCTACGCTGTCTCCCAGCGCCTCGGCAACGATGGCGGCGTACTCGCCAAAACGTTCCGCTGTGTCCCGCGCCGTCCACCCCCCGGCGTCCTCCAGGGCCTGGGGCAAGTCCCAGTGGTAGAGCGTGACAACCGGCGCCACGCGGCGGGCGCGCAGGCCGTCCACCAGGCGGCGGTAAAAGTCGAGGCCCTCCTGGTTGGCCGGCCCCTTGCCCTCCGGTTGGATGCGTGACCAGGCAACCGAAAACCGGTACGCCGAGCGCCCCAGACCGGCAATGAGGTCCAGGTCCTCATCGACGTGGTCGTAATGGGCGCAAGCTATGTCACCAGTGTCGCCGTTGGCAGTACGGCCTGGGGTATGAGAAAAGGTGTCCCAGATCGATGTGCCTCTACCGCCTGCTCGGACCGCTCCCTCAATCTGGTAGGACGCCGTGGCTGTCCCCCAAACGAAGGCCTTTGAGAACTTGGCATTGTTCGGCACCTGACTCCCTTCTCAACTGACGCCGGGGGCCCCTTGACGGGCCCACGCGTTAGCGTCGTCAGCCCGTTGTCCGTGCCTCAGGTCCAAGCGCTCTTGCCAACGCTCTCCCGCGCCACGGTACCAGGTTGCTTTCCGTAAACGCTTTCCGGCCAGTATAGTCACTACCAGGTCCGAAACAGAGGAGACAGCATGCCAGCAAGCGGGGGGGGCGGGCAAAGTTCGGGGACGCCGACTATTTACGACGTGGCCAAACAAGCCAACGTCTCCATCGCCACCGTTTCCCGGGTGCTCAACAGCCACGGCTACTTGCGGGCTGAGACCCGCGACCGGGTGCTGCAAGCAGTACGAGAACTTCATTTCGTCCCCAATGGCCCGGCCCGGCAGTTGTCCAGTGGCATCAAGAAAGTGATCGGCCTTGCCTTCATCCGGCCGCCCGAAGACGAAATGTCGGCCGTCGAAGAAGATTCGTTGCTCTTCACCGATGCGGTGATCCGCGGAGCAGAGTTTGCCGCCCAGCGCTTTGGGTACTCGCTCCTCCTAACTGGTGTCACCGAGGGAGACTCCAGCAACGACGTCACAGCCCTCACCGGCAAAGCCGATGGCGTGATCGTACTCGACCGCGTGCTACCGGAGAAGCGGGTCGCCACGCTGGCCAAGCGTTCCCCCTTGGTCTTGCTGGCAGGTAGCGGCAAGCCTCAAGCAGCCGTCAATGTTCGAGTGGACAACGTCCAGGGTATGCAGGCGATTGCCCAGCACCTGGTCGCCCATCACGGCTTCCGTCGCTTCGCGTTCATGGCGGGCAAGGAATCGAGCCCTGACAGCACAACTCGTGAGGAGGCTTTTACCGAGATGGTGCGGTTCCTGGGGGGACAAGTCGAACCGTCCGAGGAAGGCTGGTCGTCCGACTGGACCACGGCCGGCGCCTTCAAGACCACGCGCGACCGGCTGTCGTCCGGCCGGCCCATGCCCGAAGCCATCGTCTGTGCCAGCGACCCCATGGCCCTCGGCGTCCTCCAGGCCCTGCAAGACGCAGGCTTGCGGGCGCCCCGGGATGTCGCCGTTACCGGCTTCGACGACATCCCGATCGCCCGCCACTGGAACCCTTCCCTGACTACAGTGCGCCAGCCCTCCCAGCAACTGGGCTCCGTCGGGGTCGAAGCCCTGGTTGGGTTGATCGAGGACCGGCCCAACGCGCAGAGGGACCGCGTCCTGCCTACCCAACTCGTCGTGCGGGCCAGTTGCGGGTGCCCCGCGCCAACCGCTCCCGGGCTCGGCCTGCTAAACACGGGCTCATGGGGGAGCGAGAGCCAGTAGGGCCAACCGCACGCCGGAGAGGTGCCCCCTTTCCCGCCGCGTGCTGATGCCGTGGGTGAACAGCACCAGCGGCAGCACTAGGCCAGCACACGCTCGGCGGTCGAGGCGGCCGGCAAAGGCGATGCAGCGGATCACCGCGGCGCATGAAGCGTGGGCGCGACGTCTTGCCCATAGGGTCGCGGCTACCAGCTCCGTCTGCCTGGCGGTCATTGTCGGAGGCGCCACGGCGCTCCCGGCTACCCCATCTTTGAGCACCGCGTCCGCCGCCACCGTCCCCTTTCGGGCTGCAACTGCAGGTGGGGCGAAGGCTGCAACGGCGCGTAGCCAGGCTACGGCCACAACTGCGGGCAAGGTGACGGCTGCAACTGCGCATAGCACGGCCAGGGCCACGGTGACCACCGCTCCGCCACCCACCGGCCCGAAGCTGACCATCGCAGAGCACCTGGAGGCGAAGCTGGGCAACAACTTCAACCCCTTCCAGGCGTCGAGCACGCTCTCGCAAATCGGGGCACTGGCCTTTATCTACGAGCCGCTGCTCCAGTACGACGAGCTGCAAGTGGACCGGTACTACCCCTGGTTGGCAGAGTCGTGGAGCTTCAGCCTGAGCGGCGAAACCATCACGTTCCAGCTTCGACCAGGAGTCACTTGGCAGGACGGGTCGGCTTTCAGCGCGGCCGACGTCGCGTACACCTTCAACCTGCTCCGCGGCTACCCCGACATCAACCAATACCACATCCCGGTCGTCTCGGCGGTCGCCACAGGCCAAACGACCTTCACCCTTACCCTCAGCCGGCCAGGGTGGGCCTATCTCTACGACATAGCCCGAGTGCCGATCGTAAGAGCCGGCTTCGCGGCCGGGCACGACCCATCCCGCTACGCCGTACACGTCCCCGACGGCACGGGCCCGTTCAGGTTGGCCCATGCCCGCGACCTGAGCCCCCGCCAGCTCGTCCTCAGTGCCCGGCCTGGCTACTGGCAGCCGGGCGAGCCGCCGGTGCAACAGCTGGTCTTCCCGGCCTACCCGAGCGTGGCGGCCGTCCGGGCGGCCATGCTCAGCGGGAGCTTGGACTGGGCCGGTCCATTCCCGGGATTGCGGCCGGCGGCCCTGGCCAAGCGGAACTCCGCATTGCAATACTGGCTCCCGCCCGTCAATTGCGTGGGCCTAGTTGTCAACCTCTCGCGCTACCCGCTCAACCTGTTGAAAGTCAGGAAGGCCATCAGTGCCTCGGCCGGGCGTGACGCTCTCTCCGGGGGAGCCCAAGGGAGTTACGAACCCCCAGCAACGAGCAGTTCAGGTCTCGTACTACCGACCGACGCGCAGTACTTGAGCGCCAGTGAAGCCCACGACCTGCCCGGCAAGCCGGATCTTATGAAGGCCAGGAACCTCATGCTGGCGGCGGGCTTCCATATGAGCCCGGCAGGGTACTGGGCCGGCACCTCTGGAAAGCCAGTTGGCTTCAGCATCGACCAGCCGGCAGGGTCCGCCTACTACGTGGCCGCCAATATCCTGGCCCAGCAACTAAAAAGGGCTGGGTTCGATGTCACCGTGAAGGCGGTCCCGGCCAGTACTTGGGGCCGGGAGCTCTCCCTCGGCAACTACGACAGCACTATCCGCCCCAGTTCCTCGGGGCCGACACCGTACTACATGTACCAGAACCTGCTCGACCCTTCCCTTCTGAGGAACGGCACGGCCGCGGGCGGCAACTACGAAAGGCTGAGCCCTGCCACCAACCCGGTGGCCGCAGCAGCGGTCACACAGGCCCTGAGCCAGTACACCGCCAACCCCTCGGGTTCGCCGGCCGCCACCTCAGCCATCCAGAAGCTCGCTTCGGTGGTGTCCAC
The DNA here is from genome assembly GCA_021827285.1 of Actinomycetes bacterium. GTDB lineage: Bacteria > Actinomycetota > Acidimicrobiia > Acidimicrobiales > Palsa-688 > JAKAWM01. Next base: position 6,908 of record JAKAWM010000078.1, read on the forward strand.
GCAGCTCCCAGTCATACCGCTCTTGTACGGCGTGTCGTGGGGCGAGTTCAACACTTCGCAGGTCAACGGCTGGCCCGATGAAGAAGAACCCTACCAAGCTCCCGAGCCCGCGGCGCCTTTCAATGAGTACACAGTGCTGCAACTGGAGCCGTCCTAACGTCGAGCGGTGGAACGCTTGGCGACCGAAAACCACACCACGCCCCCAAGATAACTGGGCCCTGGTGCAGTTTACCGCGGCCCCGTCCAACATCTGGAATGATATGCCGCGGAATTCCGCGGCATATCACACCATGCCTTAGGCCAAGCTGCGGCAGAGTGCACCAGGCCCGGTGAAAACTCCGGCCTTGTGCAGTTGCCGGCAAATATAAAGGACCGGTTTGGTGCGCCGCCTCTGGGCCGAGCAGGCCTGAGTTTGATTCTTCGGGGCGGTAGGGTCAAAAGCGTGCTGAAGCGGTGGTTCCCGGGATGAGTGAATACGAGGCCGAGTACGAGGCCGAGTACGAGACTGGGGGCGGGCCCGAGCGTGCCGGTGGGAGCGCGGCAGGCCCCGCTCGCTCAACGAGCCGAGCGACCTCGGCAGGAGGCGCGTCGGTGAGCTACGGCAATCCTTGGGCCGATCCGCCCGAAGCGCGCGACCCGTTGAGGCGGCTCAGGGGCCGGCTGGCGCTCCCGGTTACGGTGTGGCTGGCCGGTCTACCTGGACAGGACGATCTTGGGCCTTCGGCGACATTGGCCACAGGGACAGCCACGCCTGGGCCCGGCTCAGCCATCCTCTCGGGGGCTCCGACCGGTTTGACGATCTCCTCCGTGGTCTTGGCCTCAGGTGACCCTGCCAGATTGGCCGGCGTTCTCTCCCCTACCGCCGACCTCACAGAGCTCATAACGCAACCACCAGGCCCCTTTGTGGTGCACATTCTGACGGCCGGGCACCGGCGGTTGGCGAAGCACTTCGCCGGGGAACTTCCCGCACCCCCAGATCTCCTCGTCACTCGGACATCCGCCTATGGCCCGGTCCTGGTGGCCGTCCAGGACCGCCTTTACTGCCGCACCCTTCGTCATGAACCCTTCGGCACATCTGTGCTGGTCCAAGCCGCCGTAGAGTCGGTAGAGGTCGGGCGAGCGGGCAGGGGGTTGGCGTGGTACCACGGCCGCTTTGTAATGCTGGACCAAGAGCACCACTGAACCACTGTCAGCCCGTCGGGACGAGCTCGGCCAACAGGGCGCGCACCCGCCGGTCGATCTCGTCGCGGATGGGGCGCACATCCTCGAGGGCTTTCCCGGCCGGATCATCCAGCTCCCAGTCCAGGTACCGCTTGCCGGGATAGTAGGGACAGGCGTCTCCGCAGCCCATGGTGACCACTACGTCAGCAGCACGGGCGGCCTCGTCCGTGATGGCCTTAGGGATCTGTTTGGAGATGTCGATGCCGATCTCGGCCATGGCTGCTGCTACCGCCGGGTTGACCTCGTCGGCGGGCGCGGAGCCGGCCGAGCGGACAGCGACTCGCCCAGCCGCGTACCGCTCCAACAGCGCGGCCGCCATCTGGGAACGACCAGCGTTGTGAACGCACAAGAACAGCACTTCAGGGACCATCGTCGGCGACTTCCCTTCGTCCGGCATTATGACCAGGTATTTATGATGGTGGCGTAGAGCCTAGCAGCAGTATCGATCTACATCAATGTGTTGGGTGGCCAAATGGGCAACGCTAAGCAACTCCGAAAGAGCGCAGAGCTGGCTTTGTGCTACCCCGCCGTAGGTGAGGCGCCCTTGGGCGAGGCCGAGGCGGCAGATCTGGCTGGCGTTCTGGCGGCTCTCGCCGACCCCATCCGGCTGCGGCTCCTCTCCATCGTGGCTTCTCATGACGAAGTGTGCTCGTGCGACCTAGAAGGACCGCTCGGCAAGAGCCAGCCCACGGTGTCGCACCACACCAGGGTTCTCGCTGAAGCTGGCCTGCTCACGGGCGAAAGACGCGGCCGATGGGTGTGGTGGCGGGTGGAGCCCACCCGGCTGGCCGCGGTGCGCAAGGCTCTCGGCGCCTAACGTCGCCTCCGCCGGGGCTCTCCACCCAGACCGCGGCCCCGACGTCTTGGTCACCCTCACCCTGTCGTCGGCCTCGCCCCGGCAGCCGGGGCCGCCTCCGGGGCCCGCCTCCGG
>JAKAWM010000079.1 GCA_021827285.1 Actinomycetes bacterium
TCGTACCGTACAGTTCGAGCACGAGGCCGTTCTTGCGCCCGAGGGCCATCCTGGTGGCCTCCATCGTCACCATCGCCCCCCGACCCAGCCTGCCGAGCGCTGCGCACGCGTCATCGACGCTGACCCGGCCCTTCTCCCCCGAGGAAGCACCGGCAGCCGATAGTCCCACGGCGCTTGAAGCGAGCGGGCGCTCCTTCACGAAGGTCTCGAGCATAGAAGCCACCTCGGCGAACTCGTCGCCGCTAACAGACCGGACAAGGTCTACGACGTGGGCGAGCAGGTCGCCGAGCGCCCCGGACCCGGCTTGCTCCGAGTCCAGCCGCCAGGTGAGGGGGAAGCTCGGGTCCACGAGCCAGTCCTGGAGGTAGGCGGCACGCACGTGGCGTAGCTCTCCGAGTCGGCCCTCCCCCACCAGCCGCCGGGCGACCGCGATCGCGGGCACGCGCCGGTAGTTGAAGCCGACGCACGCGTACGCCCCCCCGGCGGCGGCCTCCTCGGCCGCTCGGGCCAGCGAGCGCGCCTCCTCCAAGGTGTTGGCGAGGGGCTTCTCGCAGAGCACGTGCTTGCCGGCGGCGAGCGCACCAAGGGCCATTTCGGCGTGCAACGCGCCCGGAGTACAAATGTCTACCAGGTCCACGTCATCGCGCTGGACCACCCGCGCCCAGTCGTCGCTCCACCCCGAGAAGCCGTAGCGCCTCGCATTGGCCTCGAGGGCTCCCCTGTCACGTCCGCACAGCACGGCGAGCTCCGGTCGCAACGGCCCGTTCCCAACCGCGGCAGCCCGCGCCCAGCCGAGGCTGTGAGCGCGCCCCATAAACCCCTGGCCGATCACAGCGACCCTCAGTGCCTCGCTCACGGTCCTTCCTCCTTCAGCGCCCCGGCTCGCAGGTCCACGGTAGCCACCGCTGCGCCACCACCAACAAGATAATGCTCGGGCCCCGGCCCGAGCATCCCGTAGCGGCTGCGTGGCGGCCAGCGTGAAAAGCCAGCGAGGCCGGGGCCGACGCCTACCTCCCGCGCCCACCCCGGCCCGCACCTACTGCGCTGGCCCCCACTTGGGCGGACCAGGTCTTCCCTGGGGGCCAACTACTGGCGCAGCTAGCCCTTCAGGATCGTCTTGATCTGGCTCGCTGCGGTGTCCAACGCCGACTTCACGCTTGCAGTTCCCGCAATCGCGGAATCTATGGCGGTCCAGGTCGCCTGAGACATCTTGGCGTACTTCACACCCAACACGTTCGCCCTTGGGATCGCGTTCAGGGTCTCGTTGACGAACACCTTCCACTCAGGGCCGGCCTGCTTTATGAACACCTTGGCAACGCTCGGCTTCGGAGGCATGTACCCGAACACCTTCGCCATGTACAGCTCCTCCGATGGCTTCTGCAGGCCTTGTATGAACTTGAAAGACATCTCCTGCTCAGCCTTGGTACCGCTATTGCTCACCATGTAATCCTCGCCGCCCAGCGGCGCCACGACCTTCTGGCCAGGCACACGTACCGGTACGGGGACGAGCCCGAACTGCTTGCCGTAATACCACCCCGCAGCGTTGAGGTTGGAGAAGTTCCATGGCCCGTTGACCTCCATGGCGGCTTTGCCGTGGATGAACTGGTCAATGGCATCGGGGCTCTGGCTCCAGTTGAGACAAGCCTTTGAGGCGGAACCGTCCTTTATGAAGTTCACCCAGAGGTCAAGTGCCTGCTGGGCCGGCTTGCCCGACAAGTTGGCCAAAGAGCCCCCGTTGCTCCAAAGGAAAGGCTCCCACTGCCAGGTGGTGTCCTCAGCCGGTTCAGCCGTCAACGCGATCCCGTAATGGCTCTTGGTCGTGAGCTTCTTCGCGTCAGCCCTCATCTGCGCCCATGTCGTCGGGGGGCTTAGGTGCGCAGCTTTAAACATAGCGATGTTGTAGAACAAAGCGATCGAGTTGGACCCTGCCACGGGCAAGGCATAGTACTTACCGTTGAACAGGCCCTCGTCTATTATACCCTTGAAGTACCCCTTGGCGCTGAAGCCCTTGAAACTGCTGAGGGGCAGCATTTCGCCCGTCGCGATCATGTCCGGCACAAATGGGTTGTCGACCATCACTATATTGGGCAAATCGCGGGCGGAGGCGTCGGTAAGAAGTTTCGTATCGTAGGTCCCAAATGGCGAGTGCGAAAGAACTACCTTAACTCCTGGGTTGGCAGCCTCAAACTGCTTGACGTAGGCGCTTAGCGCCTTGAGCTGGCCAACCGTGGAAAAGTAGTCTATTTCGGTGAGGGTCATCGAAGTCGAAGCAGACGCGGTCACCTGCGACAACCCCACAACGGCCACTGTGGCGGCCGCGAAGGCTGCGAGCCCGCGGTGCCTTTTCTCGAGTGGGTTCATTGATGGTTCTCCTTTTCTTTACGCTAGTGGAAGAACTTAATGTAACCGATGAAACTGTCAGTCTACCCCAAACCCTGCTTACGTGAAACACACCGTTATGCTGTGGTGCCTACCACCCCTTTCATTACCATGCCCCCCTAAACGACGTCTCGTGTGCTCGGCGGCCCGTCCCAACAGCGCCGTAGCCTGTTCCAAGGTCACCCCACTACCGAACCAGCCGTGAGGCCACTCGCAATGTAGCGCTGCGCCACCACCAGCATCACCGCAGCCGGCACTATCGCGAACACCACTGACGCCATCACCGCACCCCAGTCCTGCGTGAAGTTGCCCAGATAGGTATAGATCGCCAAAGTGATCGGTTCGACTGTCGTCCCGTTTAAGACGGTCAAGGCAAAAATAAAGTCCCCCCAACCGTTCAAGAACGCGAACACCATAACAGTTATCACGGCAGAGCGCCCAAGTGGTACCACGATACGAAGGAAGGTCTGCCACTCGGTAGCACCATCGACCCTCGCTGCCTGCATTACCTCGTTAGGCAGGCTGAAGAAAAACGCACGTAACACCAAGATGGCGAAAGGTATGGCGTAGGTGCCGTCGGCGAGGATCAGGCCGGGGTACGAGTTGAGCAGGTGGATCCAGTGAAAGACCTTGAACAACGATGTGGCGATGACGATCGACGGGACTATCTGAGCCACGAGCAGCGCACTGACCAGTACAACCGTCACCCGCAAGGGGTACTTCGCCAGTGCATAGGCAGCTGGTACCGCCACAACCAAGGCCAACACGGCTGTCCCCACGCCAACGATGAGGCTGGTGAGCAGGTGGCCGGCCTGGGCCTGCAGCACCACCTGATAGTTCTGGAGGGTCGCGGCGTGCGGCAGGAAATAGTAGGTGTTCCCGAGCAAGGTCAGAGTTGTCTCAAACGAGGCGACGACCACGGCGTAGACGGGGAACAGCACCACTACCAGGGAAGCCATAGCCCCGACGGTGCACAGCAGCCGTAGGGTTCGCGACCTCTCCAGACGGGTCATCTTGCCGCTCCGGTGCTGCGCCTCAAGGAATCCCGGCTGAGCCAAAGGTAGACGGGGGCACAAATTAACGCCAGCACCAGCAGCACGTTGTTGAGCGCTGCGCCTTCGCCGAAGATGAACTGCTGGAACGACAGGTTATAGGACCATGTCGTAATGAGTTGCGTCGCATTGGCAGGGCCCCCGCCAGTGAGCGCGACAACGAGGTCGAACACTTTTACGGTGAACACGAACCCCAAAAGCACGGTCACCTCGATAACGGGGAGGATGATAGGCACTATGACCAGGCGGAGCCTCTGCCAGGGACCGGCACCGTCCATGACGGCCGCCTCCTTCACCTCGATGGGGATGTCTTGAAGGCCGCTGTAGAGGAGCAGGAAAAAAAAGGGCACCCCGAGCCAGATGTTCGCGATGAGGATGGTGAGCAGCCCCAACTGGGGCGTCTCCAGCCAGTCAATTGGGTGGTGCGCCAAGCCGATGTCGAGGAGGATTTGGTTGACCGCCCCTCCTTCGAGCTGGAACAGGAACTTAAAGATCACGCCGGTCACGAGGAGCGGGACAAGCCAAGGGACAATGATGAGGGAGCGCCCAATTGTCCGCCCGGGGAAGCGTAGGCTAAAAAGAAGTGCGAGTGTGAACCCAATTATGAACTGGCCAATAAGAGACCCCGCCGTGAACTCGAAAGTGTGGATGATGGCGCTTTGGGTGGTCGGGTCGCTAAGAATGAAGCGATAGTTGGCAAGGCCAGCAAATGGGGCCGTGAAACTGGCTATGGTCTCGGGAGAGCTTTCCTCGAAGCTCAACATGACGTTGTAAGCTATAGGCAAGGCGAACGCGAAGAGCAGGTACAATATAGCGGGCGCCAGGAACAGCCAGCCCGCGAGCTGCCGACGCCGCCCAGCCGTGAGCTGCCCCCTCCCAGAACGTGCGCTTGGCCCTAGCTCGTCGTTTTGGCGCGCAATGTCTGCGTCCGCGCCAACGCCAGTTGCTGCTCTCACACCGGCCATGTCATCGGGCCCTTCCCATGCCGGGAGCCGAAATGTCGACCACTTTGTCTCCAGGCTATTTCCGGTCAGCCAGGGTCTGCAAGGCACCCCCCCGTCGCAGGTAGACTGGTACGCGCTCGAAGGGTGCCGCGGCCGTAAACCAGCCAGTGTCATTCACTGGTTCCCCGGTCCAGGCGTCGAGCCAGTCCGCCCCCTCCGGCAGGTAGACCTCACGGCTGAGAGCGCCTGGCCGGGTGACGGGGGCAACAAGCACGTCCGGGCCGAACATGTACTCGTCGCGTACCTCCCAGGCCTCTGGCTCGTCTGGGAACTCCAAAAACAGAGCGCGCATAGGCGGGAGGCCGGTAGCACTGGCTGTCGCCATCTGGGCCATCACGTACGGGCGTAACCGTTCACGCAGGGCGAGCTGTTCACGGATTATCCCGTACGCCTCGTCGCCGAAGGACCACACCTCATTTGGGCCTCCCGTCTGGCCCGAGCCGACGAGGGGGCCAGGCTCGCGCACACCGTGCAGCCTGAACAGGGGACAAAATACACCGAACTGGAACCAGCGTACGATGAGCTCCCTGAAGTAGGCCGAGCCCGGGTCACCTCCCCTAAACCCGCCGATGTCGGTGGTCCACCAGGGAATGCCGGAGATGCCCATGTTCAGTCCGGCGGGTACCTGGGCCGCAAGTGCTTCAAAGGTCGAATCGATGTCGCCTGACCATACGGCCGCCCCATAGCGCTGGCTACCCGCCCAGGCCGACCGGCACAGCAGCAGGGGGTCCTTTTCCTCTTCGGCCACCAAGCTCTCGTAAAACCCGCGGGCGTGCTCTCTCGGGTAAACGTTTTGTACTTCGGTACCGGGGCCCAAATAGTACAGTGCGCTTTCGGGGTCCTCAGGGCGCGTTTCCGGTTCGCACGCGTCCAGCCAAAATGCCCGGATACCGTAACGGCGGTAACCCTCGGTCACCTTATGCCAGACGTACCGGCGCGCCTCAGGGTTAGTCGCGTCGTAGTAACGCACAAATGTCCGGCCATCAGATCCCTTGTCCCAGAAGGGTAGGTGCAGAGGCAAGCCTCGTATATTTCCCACGAGGAAGCCTCGTTTGTCCATCTCGGCATAGTTCTCACTGGCAGGGTTCACGGTTGGCCAGACCGACACCATCACCTCGATGCCCAACGCCCTCAGCTCATCGACCATGGCTTGAGGGTCCGGCCACTCAGCCGGGTCGAATTTCCATTCACCTTGGCGGGTCCAATGGAAGTAGTCGATCACGATGACCGAGAGCGGGAGGCCCCGGCGCTTGTGCTCACGGGCCACCTCGAGGAGCTCCTGCTGCGTCCGGTAGCGCAGTTTCGACTGCCAAAAGCCGCTCGCCCACTCAGGCATCATGGGGGCCAACCCGGTCATGGTCGAATAACGGCTGACGATCTCGGCGGGCGTGAGGCCCGCAGTCACCCAATAGTCGATCTGGTGAGCCCCCTCTGCCACCCACCTCGTACGGTTGGCAGCGAGCTCGACGCGGCTCACACCCGGCATGTTCCACAAGAACCCATAACCCCGGTTGGAAAGGGCGAAAGGTATACAAACCTCGGTGTTGCGTTGGACCAGGTCGATCACAGTACCCTTTTGGTCCAACAAGCCGTGCTGGTGCTGGCCCAGCCCGTAGATACGCTCGCCCGGGAAGGCGTCGAATGTGACCTCGCAGCGGTAGAGGCTACTGCTACTAATGCCATAGCGGCGGGGTGGGGGCGAGGCGAAATGGGAGGGGCGCTCGCCAAATAGCTCGCTGTCACCACCCCCGCCAAGAAACCGCACCAAGGGCGGGGAGGGGAAATCCCCGCTACTGCGGTCCAGCACCTCGACCACGAGCCTGCCGTTGCGCACGCGCGCTCGGTCACCAGAGATCTCGACCCTCGCTTGGGTAGGCCCGGCCTCGCCCAAGGCGCTCCCGGGTGTCTCAGCCGTGGACGGCCCGAGCGTGGAGCGCACCCGCGCGCTATGGTCTCCCCACGCTTCGACCCGGACCACTTCCTGGCCCTCGTATACCGTGACGCCGGACCTGTCGCCCACAAAGGTTGCCATTTCGTTTTCCTCGCCCTCAGGTGGGCCCTGTCTGTTGCGCTTCGCTCTGACCGGGCTGGACCGGGACCCACACCCGCATCGCGTCCCGGGGACGGTTGCCGCGGGCGAAGTAGGGTACCAAGGTGAGGGCGAGCGGCTCGGCTCTCCACTGGGTTGCGCCGTCCTCGTAGTACAGCGGGCCGACCGAGCCGACGGCAGCCCGGCCCGAAGCGACTATGGCCACCTTAACATAACCCTCGAGGTCAGCCGGTACGACCGTGCTCGGCTCAGGTGTACGGTTCGCGTCCATGGCAACATCCTCCACAGCTACACCTTCGTCCAGGTCACCCGCCTCCACACAGTAGACCAGAGGGCCTCGTTGCACGGCGACGCAGTCTCGGACGGCATCGACTCTCCAGTGCGGCTTCAATACGCGGACGGGCATGGAGCACGAAACTTGGAGGTGGTCCCCCGCGGCCCAGCGCCTGCCAACCTTGATGTAAGAGCCATCCCAAGACGCCTCAAGGGGGGAACCGTTCAGCGTCACCCTCATGAAGTCCTTGCGAGCCCACTCAGGGAAGCGCAGCGACAAGTCCCAGCGCTCGCTCGAGCTGCAGCGGGTCACCTCTATGTCCGTTGTCCCCTCCCAGGGGTGGCCGGTGCGCACGGCGAAATGGATGTCGCCCCCCGGGACTTCGGTACAAACGGCCCCGCTGAAGGGCATCTGCACCTGCAGGCCCCTGGCGTCCTTGGTCAACAGGTGGGCCTGGACGCTGGCCATCAGCCGGGCCAGGTTGGGCGGGCAACAAGCGCACAGGTACCAGGGCTGGCGATGGCGAGGAGAGTACTCATCTGCACCATCGTCATCGGTCCTCAGGTGGAGCGTGTTGGAGTAGAAAAACTCCGTCCCGTGCCGCGACACGGCACCGGCCACGGTGTTCCAGAAAACGCGCTCCATTTCTTCGGCATAGCGCGCCCGGCCGGTGGCGAGCAGGAGGCGCCAGTTCCACTGGAAACTGGCGATGGCCGCGCACGTCTCGGCATAGGCCCGGTCACTCGGCAGCTCGTAGGCATCCCCGATGGACTCGTCTCGATGCCGGGAACCATGCGCGCCCGTCACATAGGTCTTTGTAGAAAACAGGTCCTCCCAGATGGCCTCCGACGCAGCCAGAAGCTCAGTGTCACCGGTCTCCACAGCCACATCAACGACTCCGGCCTGCAAGTAGAGCTCGCGCACGGCGTGGCCGGTTGCGTGGCCCCGCTCCCGCACGGGAACATGGTGCAAGAAGTACGACAACGGGAAACGTCGGTCCCCGAGCAGGCCGGTGCCTGGCAATGCGACGCCAGCCCTCCCCCGGAGATCCACCTGCCGTTTGGCCAATTCGAGCAGGCGCACGTCTCCGGTCAAACGGTAGAATTCCACCAAGGCGGTCTCGACCTCCGGGTGGCCACCTACAGCCACAAGGTGGCCGTCCCCGTCCTCCAAGGAAAACGTTGCCAGCAGGTGGCGCGCGAGCCTTTCGGCCACAACGGCTAAGCCCGGGCCGCTCCCCGTCCGCTGCGCTGCGGTCGCGGCCTGAAGTAGGTGGCCGGCGCAGTAAAGCTCATGCCCCCAGCGCAGGTCGGCCCAGGCCAGCTCTGGGTGCTGGCCTTGGAACCAAGAGTTGAGGTAACCATCTGGGCCTTGGGCCCGCGCTATGACCGACGAGGCCTCGTCAACGAAGTCCCTTACCTGCGTCGAGAGCCCGCGCACGCTCTCCCAGGCTGCGGCCTCCAGGGTCTTGTAGACATCCGAGTCCGAAAAGTGCAGCCCTTCATGGGCGACTTCGCCCACGCGCCCCTGAGCCACACGTTCCAGGTTGCGGAGCGCACCCGACGCGACCACTCGCTCAATGCAATGGGGGAGTGTCTCGGCCCTGTTGCGCCTCTGCCAGTCGCCTAGTTCGTGCCCCTCGGTAAGGACGACCTCTCGCATGTCCAATGGGTGCAGGCTCCCTACAGCCGTGGGTGTAGGCCAAACCGGGCCAACTCCGACCGCTCCGGCCGAAGCCTTGGCTGCCGTGCTTGGCATCGCGCTGCTTCCTTGCTCCATGGCTCTTTCTCTGGGTTAGACGAGCAGGACGAGGGCCGCCTGCGCGATAGCCGCGCGCCAGGCCCTTCCCTCCCTTCGCTCCTTTCGTACGAGGAGGAACGCTACCCCATTATCCTGCCACCTGTCAAGACGAGATGGCCCTTAAGCACGCCTGCTCGGTAGTTATGGTGTGCCATGGCGTGCGGAAGCGCTTCCCCTTCTTGCCCCGGGACCAATCCTGCCCGCGACAGCTACCCGCGTCGGCTTCGTGAGCGGGGCACCCAGTCCCCGTGGCGGGAGCTTGTGCTGTCTTACGCATATGCTTAGCTCGTGGACACGGCCCGACAAGCTACGCTCACAGAAGTGGCGCGGCTGGCGGGCGTTTCTGTCACCACTGCGTCAAAGGCAATCAACCGGCAGGAGCGCGTTTCTGAAGCCACCAGGAAGCGCGTGCTCCGTGCCGCCCGGCAACTCTCCTACACTCCCAACCTGTTC
>JAKAWM010000080.1 GCA_021827285.1 Actinomycetes bacterium
GCAAGCTGGGTTGAGCCCATTTGGAAAGGGGGACGGCATGGGCTACCCAACCAAGCTCCTCAACCCCGGCGAGCTGGTGTTGCTCGACCTACGTCCACATTGGAAGTACCTGGCTGGCCCTGCCCTCTTCGTAGTTTTGTTCATCGGCGGCGGCCTTACCGCTCTGGTGGCCACCGTACCCAGGTGGGCCCAGCTGGCCTTGGCCGCCGTGCTCGTGCTCAACCTTTTATGGCTGCTCGGGCGCTACTTGCAATGGGCCACGACCTCCCTGGTTGTCACCAGCCAGCGCCTCATATCCAGGCGTGGCATCCTGGCCCGCACGGGCAGGGAGATCGTGGCCGACCGGCTCAGCGACATCTCCTACCACCAAAGCCTGCTGGACCGCCTCGTCGGAGCTGGGGACATAACCATCGAATCACCGGGGCGGGACAGTCAGGAGGTCTTCAAGGACCTGCCCTGCCTGGGCACCGTTCTGGCCGAGATCAACCGCGTGGTAAACCTGCGGGGACCGCGGCCCATATGACGGCGCCTTCCGTCGGGCCTCCTCGCGCACCTACCGAGCGTGAGGCGCTGCGCCGGCTGGCCCGCCTATTACCGGGCCCACCGGAGGGAGAGGTGTGGTTTGGCGACGACGCCGCCGTCGTGGCCACCAGGACCGGTGGCGACGACGCCCGAGCCAGACTTCTTCTCACCACAGACACGCTGGTGGGCGGCATCGACGCTGACTTCGCGCTCACGACGTTGGCCGACTTCGGCTGGAAGGCGCTCGCCGTCAACCTGAGCGACATAGCGGCGATGGGTGGCACCCCTGGCCATGCCCTGGTGAGCGTGGTGGGTCTCGGCCCCGACGGGCTCGAAGAGCTGTATGGGGGCCTCCTCCAAGCGGCCCACCAGTACTGTTGCCCAGTCGTGGGCGGCGACCTGAGCGCCGGGCCATGCCTGGTGGTGACCGTCGCCATCACCGGTTGGGTAAAAGCCGGGGCGGTCCTGCGCCAGGGGGCCCGCCCCGGCGATGGGATTTGGGTGACGGGGCCCCTGGGGGCGTCTGCGGCTGGCCTCCGGGTGCTCCGCTTGGCCCACCAAAGCGCCGGGCCCGGCGGCCGACCCACTTCGCTCCTTCAAGGCCTGACACCAACCGAGCAGTCACTGGCTACGGCCCACGCCCGCCCGCGCCCGGCACTGGCCGAAGGCCGGGCCGCTCGCCAGGCGGGGGCCACCGCCATGACCGATGTCTCCGACGGGCTCGGGGTTGACCTCGGATGGATAGCCGACGCCTCGGGCGTAGGCTTCGAGCTGGCAACTGTCCCCATGGCTCCTGGCGCAAGCCTGGCTGAGGCAATGGGGGGGGGAGAAGACTTCGTCCTCGTGTTCACGGCACCGTCCGCGGGACGGGTGGAAGAAGCCTTCGCTGGCCTAGCCGCACCTACGAGGATCGGGACCTGTGTGGCCGACCCGGGCCGCCGGCTCCTGGACGGGGCCCCCCTGCCGGCAGCTGGCTGGGAGCACTGGCTCTAGCGACCTCGCAGGCCGTGGGCCAGGCCGGCGCCCGTCGGGGTCCCCAGGGCCAAGCCGGTCGGGTCCCCAGGGCGAAGTGGTCTCCCAGGTCAAGACGAACGCCCATGCGCCCCGCCTCGGAAAGAAGTAACGTTCTTCCGGTTTCTTCGTCCTAATCCTCAAGGGGCCAGGGTCAATGACCGACGTTTGGGTTGAGCATTTGGGAATTCCCCGGGAACAAGGAGGAGACCGGCACGTGCGCGACGGAGGAACCACAGCGTTGCACTCCAACCCACTTTCAGCAGCCGCATCGGACGGCGGGGCGACCGAACGGGCGCTCCTGGGCCGCGGCGGCTCTACACCCGTGCGCGGCTCCCTCGGTACCGGCCCCCGCAGCCAAGGAGTTGTTAACCTGAGCAGCCACTTAGGGGAGGTCGCGGCCCGGAACGGGCGCGAGGACACCAGCCCCGGCGCGCAAGCCGGACAGGCCTTCGCCGACCTCCTTCTTTTGGGTTCGACCGCCGCCAAGTGCCCGCTAGCGCTGGTCACGGTGGCCGCCAAGGGTGGGACGTGGAGCACCCTGGCCTTCGGCGCTGACCGGGAGGCCCTCGAGGACCCCGACTTGTTCGCCATCATTGCCGCCCGGCGCGAGCCTGTCGAGGTGACCGAGCCGGCAACCAACCCCGCCCTCTCCCGGACACGGCTGGCTCGGTCCAACCTCGGGGTCCGCTGGCTCCTGGGCGTACCCCTGATCGGCCCCACCGGCGAGGTCAATGCCATCTTCGCTGTGCTTGACACGGCCCCCCGCGAGCTGTCCAGGAGAGAGCGGGCCGCCATGGTGGCCACGGGCCGCCTGATCGCGAGCGCCCTGACGGCGCACCGTTCCCCCGAGCACCTGGGGCCCTCGTCACCCCACGAACCCCAAAACGGCGCCAAGGCCCCGAGCGACACCCACGCTCTGCTGCGCAGCCACGAGGTGGCGGCCATGTTCGACGTGACCGAGCGTACCGTCATCAACTGGGCTGCCTCCGGCAAGCTGCCCTGCCTGCGTACCGTCGGCGGCCACCTCCGCTTCCGTAGCGATGACGTGGTGACGCTGCTCGAAGCCAACTCGTTACGCCGGTCGCTGCGCGGCGCCCTTCCTGGCCCCGCCTAAGCCCTCGGTCCCCCTATCCCCTCAGCTTGCGCCGCCCCAGTCGGCCACCAGCCCCTTTACCACCGGTGACCTGGCTGGCTCCTAGCCGGCTTTGACCACCTTGCCGGCGCGGATGCAAGAGGTGCACACGTAGACGCGGCGAGAACTGCCAGCAACCATGGCCCGCACCCGCTGAACATTGGGGTACCAGCGCCGCTTCGTGCGCCGGTGGGAGTGGCTGATGCTCATGCCTACCGACGGGTGCCTACCACAAAGCTCGCAAACGGCTGCCATGGGGACGCCAGATTAGCATCTTCCCAGTGGGAGAGACTGACCGCCTTTCTGCCAACGACCTCGTTGCCGTGGTGAGGGCCTACCGTGACGCGCTGAACGAGCACCGGGCAGCCATCAATCGGCTGAATGTTTACCCTGTTCCCGACGGAGACACCGGCACCAACATGGCCCTCACCGTGGAGGCGGTGCAGCACGAGCTTGAGGAGGCCCAAGCCTCGTCACCGGCCTCGGGGGGTGGGCTCAGCTTCACCGACATCGCCCATTGCCTGGGCCACGGGTCGCTCATGGGTGCCCGGGGCAATTCCGGCGTGATCCTGTCCCAAGTGCTCCGCGCCGTTTCGGTGACGCTGCGGGAGGCCGACCCCGACGGGCTGGGCGCGGACGCCGTGGCCGATGCCTTCCGGCGGGCCGCTGATGGGGCTTACGCGGCAGTCAGCAACCCGGTCGAGGGCACCATCCTGACCGTGGCTCGGGCGGCCGCGAAGGGGGCCGAGGCGGCACAACGAGATCGGCTCGGGCTGGCCGGTGTCCTCGTCACCGCCCGCCAGCGAGCCTCCGAGGCCTTGGCCCAGACGACGGAAATGCTGGCACCCCTGCGTGACGCCGGCGTGGTCGACGCGGGCGGAGCGGGCTTGCTACTGCTGTACGACGCGTTCCTCTCGGTGCTCGAGCACATACCTATACCGGCTCCACCGGCACCCTCCGCCCGGGGCCGGACGGTAGCGGACCGCGCCCTCGTCGCGACGGCCCCCACCGGATCCGCGGTTCTGGGCCGCTCTGCCTCCAGCGGGGAGGAGGGCGTGGGCGACCTGCGCTACGAAGTTATGTTCTTCCTGGACGCGCCGGACGAGTCGATCCCCGCTTTCCGTTCCGTGTGGGCTGGGTGCGGGGGCTCGGTCGTCATCGTCGGGGGTGACGGGCTCTACAACTGCCATATACACACCGATGACATCGGCAGCGCCATCGAAGCAGCCATCGAGATCGGGAAGCCCCGCCAGATACGGGTAACCGACTTGTCCGAACAGATGGAAGAAGAGCGCTGGGTCCGCGAGGCCGTCACTTCGGGTGAGCAAGAGGAGCCTGTTTCGGAGCCTTGTACTTGTGCGGTCGTGGCGGTGTGTGCTGGGGAGGGGGTGCGCCGGATCTTCAAGTCGCTGGGGGCCCAGCAGATCGTCCATGGGGGCCAGTCCGCCAACCCGTCGGTAGCCGAGGTGCTCGAGGCAGTGGCAGCGGCCCCGGCGGAGCAGGTCGTCATCCTCCCCAACAACCCAAATGTGGTGGCTGTGGCCGAGCAGGCGACCACCTGCTCGCCGAAGAAGGTCAGGGTAGTACCGACGGCTGGCGTCCCCGAGGGCTTCGCCGCGCTGCTCGAGTACGACCCCGAAGCGGACGTGGACACCAACGCGGACCAGATGCTCGCCGCGGCAGCTCGGGTCGTGGCCGGAGAGGTGGCGCAAGCGTCACGTGACTCGGTGACCGAGGCCGGCAGGGCCCGGGCCGGAGACTGGCTCGGCATGTCCCGCCAAGGCATCAAGGTAGTTGCCCCGCAACCCTCCGGCCCAGCCGATGCCGCCATCGCACTGCTTGGGTTGCTCGTAAGCGGGGAGAACGAGATCGTGACCATCATCGAAGGTGAAGGTTCACATGCCACGGACACCCGCCGCATCATCGAGTGGCTCTCGGAGCACCACCCGTCGCTTACTGCGGAGGTGCACCACGGCGGTCAACCGCTCTACCCATACTTGTTCAGCATCGAATGAGGAGCCTGGCTGACCTGGCCAGCACTGACGTCCGCGCGCTCCGCTCAGCCAAGCGGCCCCTACGCCAGCTGGCAGGAACAAGACGAGATGGCAGGGGCACGGCCGAGCCGGGAGCCCCCGGTGGGGCCGGCGCCTCGGGAGTTGTGAGTGCTGCCGGCACAGCCGGCAAAGGAGGGGTGGCAAGAGCCGGGGGGAGCCGCCAGACCAAGCTCCGGGCTGACGCCTTGGAGGAAATGGGGATCAGCACCGTCCTCGATCTGCTGACCCACTACCCCCGCCGCTACCTTGACCGCACCAGCCAGACACCTATCGCCGAACTGGAAGAAGGCGCTGACGCCACTGTGCTCGCCACCGTGCGCAGGGTGCGCCGGCTCCCCGCCCGGCGTGGCACTCGCCCGGTCGTCACCGTCGATGTATCCGACGGCCGCAGTTACCTGGGCTTGTCCTTCTTCAACCAGCCCTGGCGTGCCCAGCAGCTCCAAGAGGGCATGGAGGTGGCCCTGTCGGGAAAGGTCACCACCTTCCGGGGCCGGCGCCAGATGGCCAACCCGTCCGTGGAGGTGGTCGAGGGAGATTGGACCGGCCGGGTGCTGCCGATTTACCCCCAGTCCGAAAAGGCCGGCATTTCCTCCATGGAGATAGGAGCCTGCGTAGCTGAGGCCCTGCTCTGGGCGGGCCAACTGGAAGACCCGCTACCCGGATGGGTTTTGGAACGCCACGGTTTCGCGCCCCGTGATTGGGCGGTGCGGCAGGCCCACCAGCCGGGCTCGGTGACGGACGCCTTCGTCGCCCGCCGCCGCCTCGGCTTCGACGAGCTGCTCCGCCTGCAGTTGCTGCTGGTGATGCGCAAACGGGCCATAGAACGCGAGTCCATTGGCATCGCCCACGCCGTCGGCTCACAGCTGGTAGCGGCGTTTCGCGACGCTCTTCCCTTTTCCCTAACGGGGGCACAACAAAAGGCCATCGCAGAGATCGAAGCCGACCTGGAAAAGCCCGTCCCCATGCACCGGCTGCTCCAGGGGGATGTCGGGTCAGGTAAAACCCTCGTGGCGCTGTGGTGCCTGCTGAGCGCGGTGGCAGGTGGATACCAAGGGGCCCTTATGGCCCCAACAGAGGTGCTGGCCGAACAGCACCACATGTCGCTCTCGTCCCATCTGGGCGGCCTGTCTGTCCCGAGCCCAGGCTCCCTCCTCCCCGAACGGCCCCTCCGGGTGGCTTTGCTCACCAACCGCACCACCGGGGCAGAACGCTCTCAGGTGGTCTCGGGCCTAGCCGGTGGCGACGTGGACATCGTGGTGGGAACGCACGCGCTCTTGACCGAAACGGTCCGGTTCCTCCGGTTGGGCCTGGTCGTCATCGATGAACAGCACCGCTTCGGTGTCGAGCAACGGGCCGCCCTCCGGGACAAGGCCAACGGTCCCGTGCCCGACGTCTTGGTCATGACGGCTACGCCCATCCCCCGCACCGCGGCCATGACGGTGTACGGGGACCTCGATACGACCATCCTGGACGAGTTGCCCCCCGGCCGCTCACCGGTGAAGACCGTCTGGGCGCGCGGCCCCCTTCAAGCCGAGGCGGCCTGGGAGGCAGTTCGCCAAGAGGTCTCGGGCGGGCACCAGGCCTACGTGGTGTGCCCCCTCGTGGAAGAGTCCGAACGCGTGCAGGCGGCGTCGGCCAGCGAAGAGCTCACCCGCCTGGCCGGCGGGCCGCTGAAGGGCTTGCACCTGGGCCTCCTGCACGGGCAGCTGCCTGAACGGGAGAAGGAAGCCGTGATGGCTAGTTTCCGTGCTGGTTCTATAGACGTGCTGGTAGCGACCACCGTCATCGAAGTAGGCGTGGACGTGCCTAACGCAACGGTGATGGTCATAGAAGATGCTGACCGCTTTGGGATAGCCCAGCTGCACCAGCTTCGGGGACGGGTGGGGCGAGGGTCGGCCCAGTCCTGGTGCTTCCTGCTCGGGGAGGCCTCCACGCCCGAGGGGGAAGCCCGCCTGGCCGCGCTTGAGCGCACCAACGACGGTTTCGAGGTAGCCGAGGTGGACCTGGACCTGCGGGGCGAGGGGACCATACTCGGGACGCGTCAAAAGGGCGTCAACGACCTGAAGCTGGCTTCCCTACGCCGGCACCGCAAGTACGTGGCCCTGGCTCGGGAAGTGGCCTTCGAGGTAGTGGATGACGACCCTCACCTGCGCCACCATCCGGCCTTGGCCGCCGAGCTCAGAGTGCTGGTGGACGACGACGACAGCCAGTACCTGTTCAAGAACTAGAGGCAGCGTTGAGGGTCATAGCTGGAGAGATGCGAGGCCGGCGGCTGATCGCCCCGCCCGGCAACCTGACCCGGCCGACCACGGACCGGGCCAGAGAGGCCGTGTTCTCCGCCCTGGAGAGCCAAGCGGCCCTGGCCAATGCCCGGGTTTGGGATCTCTTCGCCGGCAGCGGGGCGCTCGGGGTCGAGGCGCTATCGCGGGGAGCGGCCCATGCCACCATGGTGGACAGTTCGCGCCCGGCCGTGGACGCGGCCCGGGCCAACCTGGCTGCCCTCGGCTACGGTCAGGATCGGGCCACCGTCGTCCTGGCCGACGTGGTCGGATGGGTGGGCGACCAAGCCCGGCTGGGCCTTGGGCAAGAGGTGGACCTGGTCCTAGCCGACCCGCCCTATGCGTGGACTGGCTGGGGTGGCCTGCTGGCCCAGCTGGTCCCCTGGGCCCCCTTGGTGGTACTTCAAAGTGGTGCCGAGCTAGCCCTGCCAGCGGGATGGCACATCCTCCGGCGCCGGCGTTACGGGACTACGGTGGTGACGCTGGCCCGCCCTGATCAGGGGGGCGAAGAGGAGTGACATGAGGACGGCTCTTTTCCCGGGATCGTTCGACCCTTTCCATAATGGGCATCTTGAGGTCGTCGAGACGGCCAGCCGGCTGTTCGAGCGGCTGGTGATAGCGCCGGGCCCGAACCGGGAGAAAGTCCAGGCCTTGTTCGGTATAGACGAACGTCGCGCCATGATCGCGGTGTCCGTTTCCCACCTGGTGAACGTCGAGGTAGCCCCTCCGGGCACGCCAGTGCTCGTGGTGGACGCGGCGCGCTCGCTAGGGGCCGACGTCATCGTGAAAGGGCTCCGGGTGGCTTCCGACGCCGAGGCGGAGCTGCAGCAAGCGCAGATAAACAAGATCGTTTCGGGCATCGAAACGCTCTTTGTGCCATGCTCCTCGTCATACTCGTTCATTGCTTCGAAGTGGATCCGCGATTTCGCCAGTTATGGAGGAGCTGACAGGGTCAGCAGCATGGTCCCCCATCCGGTCTTTGCGGCCATAAAGGAGAGGTTCGCGCCATGAGCAACGCTGCCTTCACGGGCGTTAGCGGCCCGGGTGCCCCAGAAACCGAGGCGTTGTTACAGCGGGTCATCGGGATGATCGCGGGAGCACGAACGCTGCCGCTTTCGTCATCGGTGAAGCTCGACAATAAAGACGAGGTCCTCGAGCTGCTGAGGGACGCATGCGAACGGCTCCCCGAGGAGCTGCGCCAGGCGCGATGGATGATGAAGGAGCGCGAGGAGTTCCTGGCAGCCACCCAGCGAAAGGCCGACGAACTGGTCGAGGCGGCGCGCTCGGAGGCTCAGCGCATGGTGCAACGCACGGAGATCTTCAAGCAGGCCCAACTGCTCGCCCGCCGCACCGTTGAAGAAGCCCGAGACGAGGCTCGCCGCCTGCGCCTAGAGGCCGAGGACTATGCCGACCAGAAGCTGGCCCAGTTCGAGATCGTGCTGGAGCGCACCATGAAGACGGTGGCTGCCGGCCGGTCAAAGTTGGCCGGGGGCACGGGGAGCGGTGCTGCGCCCGCCGGGGCCGGGACAAGCGAGGAGGGGGGCATTGAGGCAGCGGCCTGGGAAGGGACGGCGGGTGCCAGTGCGGCTGACCCGGGTGGCCCCGGGCCCGGCGGTGGGGCCAGTGCCCCTGACGCCCAGGGGTTGGCGGCCGGCAGCCCCGGGGCCGGTGCCGGTAGGGCTGGTTCCAGTAGCCTCGGCGCCGGTGCCGTTAGGGCTGGTGCCGGTGGCATCGGGGCCGGGGTCGGTGCCGGTAGGGCTGGTGCCGGTAGGGCTAGCGCCGGTGGCATCGGAGCCGGTGCCGCTGGCATCGGGGCGCTCCGGGGCAGTGCCGCCCGCGGTGAGAGCTTCCAGCGTGGGAGCGCTCATGGCGGGAAGCTCGCGGGAGGCAGTGGGGCCGCAGGGCGCGCCGGCCGGTGGTCGGCGAGCGGTAGTGCGGGCAGGGGGGCGGCGAGCGGAGGTACCGGGAGGGGGGCGGCGGGCGGAGGTACCGGCCAGCCGC
>JAKAWM010000081.1 GCA_021827285.1 Actinomycetes bacterium
GCGTCCTTGTCCCCTCGCCCGGACATGGTGAGAAGCACCGTCGAACCAGCGGGTACCTCGCCGCTCGCCGTGGCCCGCACCAGCCAGGCCAGAGCGTGCGCCGGCTCGAGGGCTGGGATGATCCCTTCTGTGCGCGACAGAAGTTGGAGCGCTTCGAGCACCTCGGCATCGGTCGCAGACTCGTAGCGGGCGAGGCCCACCTCGGCCAGGTGGGCGTGTTCAGGCCCGATACCCGGGTAGTCGAGGCCGGCGGAGATCGACTCGGCCTCGAGGATCTGGCCGAACTCGTCCTGTAGGAGGAAAGAGCGCATCCCGTGGAGGACGCCGGGGACCCCCTTGGGGCCCAGGGCCGCGCCGCCGGCCGCTTCCACGCCGACAAGACGCGCGCCCGTCCCGACAAAACCGCTGAACGTTCCCGCTGCATTGCTCCCCCCGCCCACGCAGGCGACCACGAAGTCGGGGGCGCCCCCGAGGAGCCGCTCGCACTGTTGCCTGGCCTCCTCACCGATCACGGCCTGGAACTCGCGCACCATCCAGGGGAACGGGTGAGGCCCCATCACCGAGCCTACGCAGTAATGGGTCGAGGACACCGATGCGACCCAGTCCCGGAGTGCCTCGTTGACTGCGTCTTTCAACGTCCGGCTACCCGAACGCACGGCTCGCACCTCCGCACCGAGCAGGCGCATGCGGAAAACGTTGAGCTCCTGGCGAGCCATGTCGACCTCGCCCATGTACACCACGCACTCCAGGCCGAACAGAGCAGCCGCAGTTGCCGTCGCCACGCCGTGCTGGCCAGCGCCCGTCTCGGCGATGAGACGGCCCTTGCCCATCTCCAAGGTGAGCAGCCCCTGGCCAACGACGTTGTTTATTTTGTGGCTGCCGGTGTGGTTGAGATCCTCCCTCTTGAGCAGGACACGCACGCCGAGGTGCTTGGAGAGGTTGTGGCATTCGGTGAGCGGGCTCGGCCTCCCGGCGTAATCGGCCAGGATCGACCGGTACCTTTGCTTGAAAGCAGGGTCGGCCCAAGCCGACCGGAAGGCCCTCTCCAGTTCCTGGCAGGCAGGCACGAGCGCCTCGGGGACGTACCGGCCGCCGAAGCTCCCGAAACGTCCCCGCTCGTCGGGCTCGCCCATCAACTGCCCGGCCCGACCCGCGAGCGGCTCCCCCGTAGCGCCGGAGGCCGCCAGTCTCCGGTCACCTTTGGCGCCGGTCTCGGCGCCCCCCTGCGCGGTCATTCGTCCTCGGCCCAGTCGTAGGGGCCTGTGGACGCGCCTTTGGCCACTTGGGGTGCCGCCGCCAGCAACTGGGCTTCGGCCCGCCGGGCGGCCTCGATAAACGCCTTCACTTTCATCGGGTCCTTGTGGCCGGGGGACGCCTCCACGCCCGAGGAGACGTCGACGCCCCAGGGCTTCACCTTGGTCACCGCTACTGCGACGTTGTCCGGCGTGAGCCCACCGGCCACGAGGAGGCGCTGGCCATCGGGCAGGTCGCCCGCCAAGGCCCAGTCGAACACCAGGCCCGAGCCCGGGCTCGGCGCGTCCAGCAGGATCACGTCCGCCCCGTAGTCAGCGGCGCGCGTGACAAGTGGGTCGCCGGCCGGGAACGCCTTTATGACCATCGGCACCCGCTCGCGGACCCAGCGGGTGTCCTCGGGGGGCTCGTGGCCGTGGAGCTGGGCAGCGCCCAGCCCAGCGGCAAAGACGGCGTCAACGACCCGGCGAGGCGCTTCGTCACGGAAAACGCCTACGGTCAAAATGTCCTCTCTCGGCAGGCGCTTCACGATGTCGGCGGCCAGCTGCACCGAGATCTGGCGCGGCGAGGGGGCAAAGACGAAGCCGATGGCGTTGGCACCCATGGCCACTGCCAAGAGGGCGTCCTCCTCTGAGGTCGTGCCGCAGATCTTGATGACCATCACGCGAGCAGGGACGCTAAAGCTGCGCCCGGGTCAGTCGCACTGACGAGCGCCTCGCCGACCAAGATGGCGTCGAAGCCCGCTTCGGCCAGCCGTTCGACATCGCCTCGCGATCGGATACCTGACTCCGCCACCTTGACCACGCCGTCGGGGAGGCCAGCTCCGACCCGCACCGCCCGTCGCGTGTCGACTTGGAAGGTAAATAGGTCACGTTGGTTTACGCCCACCACCTTGGCCCCAGCGGCCAATGCCCTCTCCGCCTCCTCCTCGTCGTGGACCTCCACGACTGTGTCGAGGCCGACCTCGCCGGCGAGGCCCAGGAGCTCTCCGAGCTCGCCGGCTGAAAGGGCGCTGACTATGAGCAGAACGGCATCAGCCCCCATGAGCCGGGCATCGCAAATATCGGCTGCGGCAACGGTGAAATCTTTACGCAGAACAGGCAGCTCGACGGCGCCGCGGGCCTCGGCCAGGTCCGCCGGCGACCCCCCGAAGAACTCCGAGTCCGTGAGCACCGACAGGCAAGCCGCGCCGGCTGCGGCGTAGGTCTTCGCCAGGACGGCGGGGTCGAGGTCGGGGGCGAGCGCGCCCTTGGAGGGGCTCCGTCGCTTGACCTCGGCGATAACGGCCACGCCCTGGCGCGATCTGAGCGCGGTCGCGAACCCCCTCGCCGGCGCCGCCGCTCGCGCCGCGGCTACCAGGCCGGACAGGTCGCGGCTGTCTGACTCGGCGCGCTCGCGGTGCCAGGCCAGGATCCGGTCGAGGTAAGTCGCCATCGGGCCCCAGCGTAGACGGCCTTGGGGGGGCGAAGAGCCACAGCCGGCCCCTGGGGGCAGCTGGGGCCCCCTCCTGTGCCATGCTGGCAATGGTGGCAGAGGACCAGGGGACCATAGTGGTCGTCGAAGACGACAACAATATTGCCGACCTGCTGGACCTCTACCTGCGGCGCGAAGGCTTCAGGGTCCTGCAGGCGAGCACGGGGCAAGCCGGTCTTGATGCCATCCAGCGAGAGCACCCGCGCCTCGCCATCCTCGACGTCAGCCTCCCGGGCGGCATGGACGGTCTCGAGGTCTGCCGGCGGGTGCGGGCGTCCAACCCCCTCCCGATGCTCATGCTGACCGCCCGGGACAGCGAGGTCGACCGGGTGCTAGGCCTCGAGATGGGCGCCGACGACTACGTGACCAAGCCGTTTTCCCCGCGTGAGGTGGTAGCGCGGGTAAAGGCCATCCTGCGCCGCTCGGAGGGGCTGGCCGAGCGCCCCGAGGTGCTGTCCGCAGGCGGTGTGGAGGTTGACCTGGCCAGGCGAGAGGCGCGGGTGGAGGGGAGGGTGGTGGCGCTCACCTCGCGGGAGTTCCAGCTGCTCGCCTTCTTCGCTGAACGCCCCGGACGGGCCCTTTCTCGCCAGCAGCTCTTGGACGGGGTGTGGGGCCCGGGCTGGTACGGCGACGATCGCACGGTTGACGCCCACGTCCGACAGCTACGAAAGAAGCTCGGCGACGCGCTGCCGCTCAACACTGTGTGGGGTATGGGCTACAGGCTCGGGTGAAACGAATTGCGCCGGCGGATAAGCCTGACGATGTTCGCCTTGGTCGTAGGGGCGCTCGTCTTCGCTGGTCTTGCCACTTTGGGTCTCACGGCGCTCGACAGCGTGGGCAAGACAGAGTCCCAGCTGGTGGTGGAGGCCAAGCAATTGGCCACGGGCGTCCAAGACGAGGTGGTGGCTGGCAACCATCACGACACCGCGAGCGTGCTGCACGGCATCCTCGAGATATTGAAGGCCCCGCTCAACCTCCAAGGTGAGGCCGTCTATGGCGTGAGGACGAACTTCACCTTCTACAACCTGCTCGACCCCAAGCAACCGGTGGCACTGCCCGGAGGGCTCCACCAGAGCGAGCTTCAATCAGCCAGCCTGGTCGAGGGCCTCCCGGTCACGGGCCACAGAGGCAACCTGGCCTGGGCCGCGTTGCTCTTCTCGACCCAGCGACCGGTAGCCGGGGCGCCTCATTGCCCGAGCTGCCAGGACGTGAACCTGGTGGTCGTGCTGACCAGGCGAGCCCCTGTCGGCCTGGGCAGCGCGGGTACATGGTTCGCCATCGCTGCGGCAGCGACCGTGGTGGTCTCGCTGCTCGCGGCTACCCGTCTCGGCAGACGGATCGCCCGCCCGCTCCAGCAGGTGGAGGCGGTGACTGGCCGGATCGCCGCCGGCGACCTCTCGGCGCGCGTCACGGTGCCGGCGAGAGAGGGCCATGAACTGGTCTCGCTTGCCGACAGCGTCAACCAGATGGCTAAAAGCCTGGCCGCGGCCCGCGGTGCCCAGCGCCAGTTCCTCATGTCGGTGTCCCATGACCTTCGTACTCCCCTCACTTCGATCCGCGGTTACGCAGAAGCCCTGGCCGATGGGGCCGCCGAGGACGTGCCCCATGCCGCCAGCGTCGTGTTGTCCGAGGCTCGGCGCCTCGAGCGCCTGGTGGGCGACCTGCTGGAACTGGCCAAACTGGAGGCAGGCTCGTTCGGCCTCTCCTGCACTGCGGTGGATCTCTTCGAGGTGGTGCTCGCTACAGCTGAGGGCTTCGAGCCGGCGGCGGCCGCGCTCGGCCTCACAATCGAACTTCAGTCCCCGCAGGCCATCGCCGCCAGCAGGGCCATGGCCCCTTCAGGGGCGCTCACTTCAGCCACTTTCCCCACTTCCGCCATGGGAGGCGCCTCGGGGAGACGCCCAAGGTTCGGGCACCAGTCGAGCCGGCTGCCCGAGCGTGTCTTGTGCTACGCCGACCCGGACCGTCTCGCCCAGGTTGTGGCCAACGTCATCGAGAACGCTCTCAAGTACGCGAGCCAGCGCGTGACGGTCACCGCGAGCTACGGCGCCGGCGGCGAACCGCAGTTGGTGGTCGAAGACGATGGCCCCGGCATCCCCCCCACCGACTTGGACAGGGTGTTTGAGCGGCTCTACCAGTCGGCGTCCGCCGCATCACGCAAGCTCGGGTCGGGGCTTGGCCTCGCTATTGTCCACGAACTGGTAACGGCCATGGGCGGCAAGGTGAGGGCAGAATCACCCGCAGGACCGGCGGGCGGTACCCGCATGGTGGTCACGCTCCGCCGGCCCGGTGCCAGCGAGCCCGCCTCAGGCGTTGGCCGGGTGGCAGGTCCCGGGGCCTCGCCGGCGTAGCGCGGGTGTCAAGGCTTGGCGGTGTGGGGGGAGGGTGTCTTGGTTGGCGTCCTCGACGACGAAGCCGGCATCCCTGATCATCTGCAGGTCGTCGCCGGCGAGCGCGCCCTCGGAGGTCAGGTAGTCGCCGAGGAAGATCGAGTTGGCGATGTGAAGTCCGAGCGCTTGCAGGCTGCGTAGGTGCATTTCCCGGCCGCCTGCTATGCGCACCTCGACGTCGGGGAACACGAAGCGGAACATGGCCAGGGCTCGAAGGCATTTCGCGGGCGTGAGCTCGTTCATCCCGGCCAGGGGCGTGCCGGAGAAGGGCATGAGGAAATTGACCGGTACGGACTCTGGCTCCAGGTCGCGCAGGCTGAAGGCCACGTCAACGAGCTCAGCGTCGGTCTCCCCCATGCCAACGATCACCCCCGAGCACGGCGACAGCCCGGCGGCAGCCACACTGCGCAGGGTCCCCACCCGGTCGGAGAAGGTGTGCGTGCTGCAGATCTGGCGGTAGTGGGGCTCGCTCGTGTTGAGGTTGTGGTTGTAGGCGTCCACACCGGCAGACTTGAGGCGCGCCGCCTGTCCCGGGGCAAGGAGCCCGAGGCACACGCAAATCTCGAGCTCGGGCCGGCTGGCCCGGATGGAGGCGACCGTGCCGGCGACCCGTTGCAGGTCGCGATCAGTAGGCCCGCGCCCGCTGGCAACCAGGCAGACTCGCTTGGCGCCGCGCCGAGCTGCCCGTTCTGCCTCCTCCGCCACCACCTCGGGGTCCAACCAGGTGTACTTGAGCACCCCGGACTCCGAGCCCCGCCGCTGCGAGCAGTAGCTACAGTCCTCGCCGCAGAGCCCGCTTTTCATGTTGACGAGGTAGTTGAGCTTGACCCGATTGGCGAAAAAGGCCCGCCGGACCTTCGCCGCCGCGGCCACGACGTCCAACAGCACATCGTCGCCGGACTGGAGCACCGACAGTGCTTGGGCACGCGTCGGGCACTGAAGGTCAAGCGCCGCCTCCGTGATGTCGTCGAGCCACGCAAGCTCACCTGTTCCCGGCATGCCTGAAGGCTAACCTGTGGCCCGTGCCTCTCGTCCCCCCAGTGCAGCCAAGACGAACCGGCCAGCTCTTCGAAGTTAAAAGTGGCAGCCGGACCGCAGTCGTCACCGAGGCAGGTGCCACCCTGTTCCAGGTCAACTGGGACGGCGTCGAGCTCCTCAACACCGTCAACGACGACGGTTACGGTGGCACCGGTGGGCACGGCCAGATCCTCGCCCCTTGGCCTGGGCGCATCGCCGGCGGCTTGTACCGCTTCGAGGGGGAGAACTACCAGCTGCCGGTGGACGACTATGCCAAGCAGGCAGCACTCCACGGTTTCGCTCGCTGGCTCAGCTGGTCGCCCAAGGAGCACGCCGGCGGCCGCCTGACCATGGCGACCCGGATGCTCGCCCGCCCGGGCTACCCGTTTTGCTTCGACCTCGAGCAGTCCTACACCTGGACCGCCGACAGCCTGGTCATCGTCTTTTCGGCCACCAATACGGGCAGTGGGAACGCCCCGTTCGGCTACGGCTGCCACCCCTATTTCACCGTCGGCTTACCCACCGTGGACACAGGCGTCCTGCATATACCGGCAGACCATTACTTGGAGACCGACCAAGCGCTGAACCCGCTCGGGCCTCCAAAACCCGTGCAGGGCACTTCGTTCGACTTCCGAACGCCTCGACCCGTCGGGCCTGCCCACCTGGACGTGACATTCGCTGGTCTTCTGCGGGCAAACGACGGCAACGCGGCGGTCAGCTTTGCCTCGCCCACCGGCGGGGCCAAGATCACCTGCACGTACGGGCCGGAAGTCAACTACATACAGGTCTATACCGGCGACACGCTGCCTGCGGAGTTCCAACGTCAGGGTCTCGCCATCGAGCCCTACACGTGCGCGCCCAACGCGTTCAACAACGGCCTTGGGCTGTTGCGCGTCCCGCCGGAGGGCTCAGTCCGGGTCGAGTGGGCGATCTCCGCTTCGTGAGCTGACGGGGCCGGCGCCAGCGGCGGCCGGGCCAACGAGCTCTAACGAGTCTAATGAGAAGGCGCCTTCTGCGGTTTCTGTGGGTGCTTGCCCGGGCCAGCAGGTGCTGCCGGCACGCTCGGTGGTGTTAGAAATTCAGAGCGGAGCTAAGTGACAGCCGGCGGCCCGGGCGGGGGTCTCGGTAAGGCATGGGCGCGCAAACAACTGACCGATGTGCTCCGGCAAAAGCCACGTCCGTCAGTTCCCTGCGCGATGCGCGCCCAAAAACCTACCGATGTGCGGCTAATGAATTGAGATCCATCAGTCTTTCGCGCACCGGCGAGCCCTTGGCGGCTCACGAGCTCGCCGGCGGTCGCACAGGGCGCCGGCGGTCGCACAGGGCGCCGGCGGTCGTACAGGGCGCCGGCGGTCGCACAGGGCGCCGGCGGTCGTACAGGGCGCCGGCGGTCACGACGCCGGCCCGTAGCCGGCCAGGCTCTCGACCCCGCTGGCCAATTCTGTCGGCGAAGTCACCACCTTCAACCCCCAGCGCTCACCTAGCCAACGCCGGTTGGCTACGTGCAGCTCGTCAGCCGGGTCAAAGCGGTTCAAGTAGACAAGTAGGTGCCGGCTGGCCAACGCCCGCGACGAGAGGGAAATGTCGCTCAGGGTCCCGAGGCCAGGTCGCGCCACCAGCACAACCAGGTCGGGCGCGAGCAAATCCACCATGTCCACACCGTCGCCGTCGTCGGCCTGGGGCGAGCCGACGCCTCCCGCCTGCTCGACGAGGCCCACACGGGTGCCGGTAGGCCACCGGAGCTCGTCCAGCAGTTCTTTCAAGGCAAAGACCGGCAAGCCTAAGGACTCAGCCGCCATCGCAGGAGCCATGGCCCTCCCGTACCAGCGCCAGGGAGGGCACACGTCCGTCATGGTCTCACCGGTCGCGGCAGCTAGGCGCTCCGCGTCCGTAGGTCCTATGGGTGCCTCCCCCTCGAACGACTGCGCCGGCTTGCGCGCCGCGACCACAACGCCCCGCCGGCGCAACTCGCTCGCTAGGGCGCAGGCTACCCAGGTCTTGCCCACCTCCGTGCCCGTGCCCGCGACCACGACCACGACCTCCGGTCTTGCTACCGCCACTTGAAGCTCACATCCTTTCCAGCACCAAGATGCCCGCCAACAGCACGAGCGCGACGACGACGAGGGCCAGGCCGAGCTGGCCCAGGCCGAAGCGCTGGAAGATCAGGCCGAAAGCCGCGGAGATGGCCGAACCTCCAACCCCTGCCGCCCCTATCTGCCAGCCGATCACGTGGTGAGCCACGTCCTCACCGACCCGACCCGGCGTGAGTGCTATGAGGGCCGGGAACACCCCGGCGAGGGCTGCCCCCACCACGACCAGCCCGATCAGGGCGGCCACCGGTGCCGGCCGCCACCACACCATCGCCGCCCCGCCGACGGCGACCAGGCAACCCCAGCGAACCACCGCCACCGGAGGCACGGGCCGGCGGGGCAGAGCGAGGCCGAAGCGTGCCAACGTAAGTGCGCCCCAGTACCCGAACGTGGCTAGGCCGGTGGCTCCCGCCCCCAGGTGAAGTTCGCCCCGGTCGAAGCTTGGCTCCCACTGCCCAGCTGAGACCTCGAAGCCCGTGTAGACCATGAAGACGGCCAGGCCCAGCCCGACGGCCAGTGCTAACCGGAGCCGCCCACCTTTGCCCGTGGTAGACGACGGCCCCGTAGAGGACGGCGCCGTAGAGGACGGCGCCGTAGAGGACGGCGCCGTAGACGACGGCGCCGTACCTACCGCCGTGCCGGCGGGACCGGGCCCCAGTGGAGCGGCGTGGCCTAGG
>JAKAWM010000082.1 GCA_021827285.1 Actinomycetes bacterium
GTGAGCCCGAACAGCCCCACGATGAAAAAGCCAGCCGTATTTATGTTGAAACCGGCCACCAGGCGCCAGAACCCGCCTTTCAGGCTCAATTCGGAGGTGAGGAGGCCCAGCACTTCCACCGTCCCGATGAACAGAGCGGCGAACACGGACAAGCCTGTGATGGTGATGTTGTAGTACACCTTACGGATTGGGCGAGAAAAGGCCCAACCGTAAGCGAAGTTCATAAAGCAGCCGTCCACGGTATCGAAGGTGCTCATACCCGCGGCGAACAGGAGGGGGAGGGCAATAATCGCGTAGAACGGCAACCCGCTCACGACGGCGGACCCAGCCAGCACGAGCAGGGCCACTTCGGTCGCGGTATCGAAGCCCAAGCCAAAAAGTACCCCTATCGGGTAGATCTTCCACGGGGCGTCGATGCGGCGAGCGAGAGGGCCGAAGAAACGGTTCATCAAGCCCCGCTTGTTGAGCTGTTCTTCGAGCTCGCGGTCGTCGTAGAGACCTCTCCGCATGCCAAAGAACACCCGGACGATGGAGACAAGAATGACCACGTTGAGAAGGGCGATCACGTAAAGGAAGAAGGCCGATACGCCCGTCCCGGCAATGTTCGTCACCGTGTGCAACTCGGAACCGCCATTGCGGACCTGTTCGTTCAGAGCCCGAACGCCAAAGTTCAGCAGGACGGCTACGACGAAGACGACTGTCGAGTGGCCCATCGAAAAGAAAAAGCCGATGCTAAGGGGTCGATGCCCCTCCGCCATAAGCTTTCGGGTGGTGTTGTCTATGGCTGATATGTGGTCAGCATCAAAGGCGTGACGCATCCCCAAGGTAAGGGCAAGGATGCCGGTGCCGAACCCAAATACGGTATTGCCCGCAATGTGGTAGTGGTGCCCGAGTGCCGTGAACAACATCACAAATCCGGCCACGTACAAGGCCACGATCGCGGCGGCCATGGCCCCCACTCGCGCCCACTCCCCGGGTGAGAGCGCACCCCTCGCTCGGGCCAGCCACGAGCCCGCGGACCGGCCAGTTGGGTACCCGGGGGTGGCCATGGAGGCCTAATATACCAGCTGCTTGCTACTACAGGCAGGTTGCATTAGGTCTCAGGTGAGCCGTAAGGGAGCCCTGAGCCACGGCTTACCCCCACTGGCACTGAACTGGCAAGGACGCCCGCTGGTCAACCGCTACCAACCACGCCCGCCGGTGGGGCCCGAGTGCCCGCATCAGGCGCCCGGACGGCGCCTAGCCGCTCGGGAGCAGGGCTTCGAGGCGGTCGTTGATGTCCGACACGGAGTACACGTTGCGCCGGAGGGTTTCGGTGAGCCAACGCTCAACCTCAGCCCTGGCCGGGCCCTCCTCCAACACGCCCCAAAGGTCCAACAGATGGTCCTGAACATCGGAGGCGGAGACGGCCAACTTGTCCTCCAGGCCGGCCAACCAGGCTTCGGCCACTTCAACCGGCCCGGTCTCCCCCGCGCTCGGCTCAGCCTCAGCCAATGCCGCTTGGCCCGGCGCGGCTACCCCGGGGGCCACCTCGTCGGCCCTAACCCTGTCGCTCTCGCGCCGCCTACGCTCGATCTCCGGCGTCCCTCCACTGGCTCTGGCCATAGCCCGATCTTACCTGCCTCCTCCCCAAACCAGCGCAGCACCGTCCACCCGGACGACCAATACCACTCTACGTGCCTAGACCAATGCTGTACGCGCGGGGAGTCGCCGGAGCGCAACGGGAGGAGCCAGGTCCGGCCACGACGCAGCAAAATACCTGGTTGCAACGGCCAAAGCCCAGCTTGCAGCCATAATGCGGGCCAGCCAAAGCATCATGACCGCAGGCCGAACTGTCCACATTGGCTTACCCCAAGAAAACGCGCCCCCCGCGAAGATGCAGGAACTGCGCCTTTTCGGACATGAAAGAGCTGGTCCGGGTATGTGGGGGCTTCGATTGTACAGGTAGCCTTTCAACGGCACAACGACGCTGTTTTGAGCGAATACACAAGGTATTCGCTCAACTAAACTTGCAGGTCAGAATACAATAACGCGTGGCTTCTTGACTTTCGGGCTATGCCAGCCTATTCTGAAAAGCCAATAGGAGCGCCTTCGCTTTGGCCGCGCCCGCTACCTGCAAGAAGCAGCCGGCCCGAGTGTTTGCAGGTGCTCACAAAGTCTTGTCTCGTGGCCCTTAGCTGCGACGGGGCCGGGAGACTCGTACTCGTTCAGCGCTGATCGTGCTGAGTTTGTATGGGCGCGCCTGAAGGAGACGCGAAGTGACTACAGACGACCAGTGCCTACTTGCGCCCCGGCGAGCCCTCGCGGTCAAGGCCGGGCTGGTATCGCGTGCTGGTCGCCGCACAACTTCTCGCCGGCTGTCCGCTGCTCGCTTGGTCCTTCTGCCTTTCCCGCTCACCGCTCTAGGCTTCTCGGGCATGCCCCCAGCGGCGGCGACGGCTGCGACCGCAGGGGCAGCAACGGCGGGCACCACTCACTTGGTGAGCCGGACAGCACCTACCGCCAACAGTCAAAAACGCCGGCCACGACTCGCCACTTTCAGTCGATCAGGCAGGCCGCCGGGACATGGCTTGGTCAGCTGGCTGGCCGCGGCAGACGGGAGGAGCTTCCTGGAGGTAGCACTTGGGCGAGCGGCAAGAATATCCGTCGCGCGTACCGCCGCCATCTGGTCCCGCACGCAAATATTAGCCGCGCCCGGTGCGGTCGGGAGCTTTGGCGACGCACCCCGTCCCTGCTCCGCACGTTATTCGGCTGCCAATATCGTCAGCATCGACTTCAGCCCGAATGGCCGCGGTTATTGGGCAGTGAGCAATAACGGCAGCGTCTTTACATGCGGTAATGCGCACTTTTGGGGATCGATAGGCACAATTCACCGCGCCACTTCCGTTCAAGCCATCGCGGCCCTGCCAAATGGCCTTGGTTATTGGCTGGCGGCAAAAAATGGTGGCGTCTATGCCTTCGGGCGGGCCAAGTTTTACGGCCGGCCCGCTCCGTCGCAGCTCGACGGGCCGGTCGTCGGCTTGGCGGCTACACCGAGCGGCCGGGGTTACTGGCTAGCCACAGCCGCCGGTGGCGTTTTCTCCTTTGGCGATGCCCGGTTCTACGGCTCGGCCGAAGCTTCGCGCTTGCCCGCACCCGTGGTCAGCTTTGCCGCTTCCCCGAGAGGTGGCGGCTACTGGCTGGCAACGGCCGATGGGCATGTCTATCCTTTTGGCGCCGCTCGCGGCTACGGTTCTCTTGCCGGTGACCACCATGTGACGGCCATCGCCGCAGACCAAAACGGGCGCGGCTACTGGCTTTTGTCCCCGGACGGGTCCGTCCACGCCTTCGGCTCGGCGCGCTCTTTCGGGCACGCTCTGACTGGGCCAAGCACGAGCGCCAGCACCCTCTCTCCGACCCCGGACGGCAACGGCTACGCCATCGCCACCAGGCGCCCCGCGGCTCAGCTAATCAGCTCATCTCCGCAAACGGGCTCCTTTCTGGGGACCTTCACGGTGACCTGTTACGACCTGGCGGGCGTCACGGCCAGCGGCTCGATGGCGGGCCCCGGCGGCGTGGCGGTGGATCCCCGGGTTATCCCCCTCGGTACCCGCATCTACATCCAAGGTGTGGGGGAACGGACCGCGGACGACACCGGAGGGGCGATCATCGGCAGCCGGTTGGACATCTGGGAGCCGACCTGGAGCCAGTGCGCCAACTGGGGGGTTGAGCAGCGAGCCGTCTACTCGGTGGCGCCATAGCGGCTTGCTAGCGTCGCACAGGTGGGGCCCTATGACGCATTCCTTCTCGTGTCCTTCGGGGGGCCCGAGCGCCACGAGGATGTCATGCCCTTCCTCCGGCGAGTGACGGCAGGTCGAAATGTCCCCGAGACCCGGCTGTTACGAGTAGCCCAGCACTACCACGCGGCGGGGGGCAGGAGCCCCATAAACGATCAGTGCCGCACCCTCCTGCAAGCCTTGGGGGCCGAGCTGTCAGAGTTGGCGCTCCGGCTGTACTGGGGCAACCGCAACTGGCACCCGTTGCTGGAGGACACCCTGGCCGCCATGCGTGACGACGGGATCGACCAGGCGGTGGCTCTGGTGACGTCTGCCTACGGGGGCTACAGCAGTTGCCGGCAGTACCTCGAGGACATCGAGCGGGCTCGGGCCGCGGTTGGGCCGGGCGCACCGGTGGTGGATAAACTCCGCCTGTTCTACAACCACCCGGGTTGGGTGGGGCCTTGGGTGACCAGCCTGCAGCGGGCGCTCGAGGAGGTGGACGAGCCAGAAGGCGGGGGGACAGTAGTCCTGTTTTCTGCTCATAGCGTGCCCGAGGCCATGCCCGAGGCCGGCCTATACGCAGCGCAGGTCCGAGAGACCGCCCGCCTGGTGGCCGAGGGTGCTGGCTTGGCTCTTGGTCAATGGCGTCTCGTGTGGCAGAGCCGCTCCGGCTCGCCCGGGTCAGCGTGGCTGGAGCCCGACGTCTGCGATGCGGTCCTGGCGAGCGAGGCCGGCGCGGTGGTCGTCGTCCCGCTGGGTTTTGTCTCCGACCACATGGAAGTGCTCCACGATCTGGATGTCGAAGCGGCTGCCGCGGCGAGGAAAAGGGGCGCCCGCTTTGTTCGAGCGGCTACCGTCAGCACCGATCCGGCCTTCGTCGCCATGGTGCGCGAGTTGGTCCAGGAACGTTCGGATCCATCTATGCCGAGGCGGGCGCTGGGCCGGTACGGGCCGTGGCCCGACGACTGCCCCGGCGGCCACTGCTTGGCCTAGTGCGGGCTAGTGGCCCCGCTCAGGGGACCTCTGCCAAACGCTGCTCGAGCGCCGCCAACTCCCCGGCCAATCCAGCCGGCAGGCGGTCCCCGAAGAGGTTGTAGTAGTCGCGCAGCAGTGCCGCTTCGGCACGCCACTCACCCAGGTCGACCCGCAGCAGCTCCTCCAATTGCGGGGCGGCTACGGCCAAGCCGTCCGTGGGCAGCGCGCCGGGAGCAGGCACCCAGCCGATGGGAGTCTGGCGCGCTTGGCCGTCCCCACCGGGCCCTTCGTGGCCAGCCTGGCCGCAGCGGGCAAACACCCAGGCCAGCACGCGGCTGTTCTCGCCGAAGCCGGGCCAAAGGTAACCGCCGCCGGCCCCCTGGCGGAACCAGTTGACGAGGAACATCTTCGGCAAGTGCTCCCGCCCGGCCGTGGTTGCCATCGACAGCCAATGGGCCCAGTAGTCGGCCATGTTGTATCCGCAGAACGGGAGCATGGCAAACGGATCGCGCCGCAGGACACCCACGGCTCCGTCTGCAGCGGCAGTTGTCTCCGAAGCCAGGCAGGTGCCGAGGAACACGCCGTGCTCCCAACTGAAAGCCTCGAGGACAAGGGGGACGGTCGAGCTCCGCCTTCCCCCGAACAGCACGGCTGAGATAGGGACACCTTCTGGGTCCATCCACTCGGCGGCTATGGAAGGGCACTGAGCTGCGGGTACGGTGAAGCGCGAATTCGGGTGGGCCGCCTTGTCGGAGCGTTCAGGCGACCAGCCGTCCCCTTTCCAGTCAATCAGGCCCTCAGGCGGCTCGGGCGTAAGGCCCTCCCACCACACGTCCCCGTCGGGGGTCAGGGCTGTATTAGTGAATATGGTGGAGTGGCTCACGGTGGCAACGGCGTTGGGGTTGGTCGTTTCGTTGGTACCAGGGGCCACACCAAAAAACCCGGTCTCTGGGTTCACTGCATAAAGCCTGCCATCACTACCGAGCCTCATCCAGCAGATGTCGTCTCCAATGGTCTCGACCTTCCAGCCAGGCAGCGTAGGGACGAGCATGGCCAGGTTGGTCTTGCCGCAGGCCGAGGGAAAGGCGCCGGCCATATATTTGACCTCGCCCGAGGGTGCGGTCACCTTTATCACAGTCATATGCTCCGCCAGCCACCCCTCATCGCGCGCCATGGTCGAGGCAATCCGCAAAGCCAGGCATTTCTTGCCCAACAACGCATTACCTCCGTACCCGGAGCCGTAGGACCAAATCTCACGGGTCTCGGGAAAATGGGCGATGTGCACATTGCCCGGGTCGCACGGCCAGGGCACGGAGCGGTCTTTGCCTGCCAAGGGTGCGCCAACCGAATGAAGGCAGCGGACGAACTCCCCTTCTTGTCCGAGGGCGTCGAGGACCGCGGTACCCATCCGGGTCATGATGCGCATATTGACCACCACATATGGCGAGTCAGTCAGCTCGACACCCCAAATCTCTAGAGGAGAACCCGCCGGCCCCATGGCAAAGGGTATTACGTACATGGTGCGCCCCCGCATGCTGCCGGCGAAGAGGGCCGATAGCTGCGTGCGCATCTGGTCTGGCGGCACCCAGTTGTTGGTCGGCCCGGCGTCCGCCTCACGCTGGCAGCAGATGAAGGTCCTCCCCTCCAGCCGGGCCACGTCCCTCGGGTCAGAACGGGCCAGGTAGCTGTCTGGCCGCGTGGCCGGGGAAAGCGGGATGAAGGTGCCGGCGCTCACCAGCTCCTCGTACAGACGGTCCCGCTCGGTCGCGCTCCCATCACACCAGTAGGCCCGGGCCGGTTGAACCAGGCCGGCCACCTCGTCAACCCACCGAAGCAGGCCCTTGTGCTCCGTTGGCGGCATCACGCTGTCCTTCCTCGCTCTAAGGCGGCGTCATGGTATGGCGCTCGCTCTAGGAGCCGGCCGCGCTGGCGGCGCTCCATAAGCTGGCAGAAGTCTAGTGCCCCCTCCGCGGGCCCGGATTTTGGTATCCTTTGCGCGGGCTGACCCGTTGGGACAGGGCTCGATGGCCCCGGCCTCCATCTATTAGCAGAAACCCAGGAGGCCGGTCCATGTCCCAACCCGATCCCCATCCAGGCGCTGAGCACCCTTACCGGGTCGCTGACATCGGGCTGGCTGAGCCTGGACGCCGTGAGATCGACCTGGCCGAGGTGGAAATGCCAGGCCTCATGTCTCTGCGCCAAGAGCTGGCTGGCGAGCGTCCGCTAGCCGGCGCTCGCATTACCGGCTCCCTGCACATGACGGTACAGACGGCCGTGCTGATCGAGACCCTTGTCCACCTGGGAGCGGAGGTGCGGTGGGCGTCCTGCAATATCTTTTCGACCCAGGACCAGGCGGCCGCGGCCGTTGCTGCCCGGGGGGTACCCATCTTCGCCTGGAAGGGGGAGACGCTCGAAGAATACTGGTGGTGCACAGAGCAGGCCCTGCGCTGGGCCGGCCACGAGGGGCCCAATATGATCATCGACGACGGCGGCGACGCCACCCTGCTGGTCCACCTCGGCGTGCAAGCCGAGCGCGAAGGCGTGGTGCCGGACCTGGGGCCAGATGACAGCGAGGAGCACGGGATAATCGCGGCGTTGTTGCAGAAGACGCTGCGTGCCAATCCTGGCATGTGGACAGCGATGGCGGCCGGCATCAGGGGCGTCAGCGAGGAGACGACAACCGGGGTTAACCGCTTGCGCCAACGCCAGGCCGCGGGGACGCTGCTTTTCCCAGCCATGAACGTGAACGACTCGGTCACCAAGAGCAAGTTCGACAACCTCTACGGCGTCCGCCATTCGCTTATCGATGGGATTTTCCGCGCCACCGACGTCATGGTGGCCGGCAAGCTGGCCGTCGTCTGCGGCTACGGGGACGTGGGCAAGGGCTGTGCCCAGTCGTTGCGGGGCCAGGGGGCGCGAGTGGTGGTGACTGAAGTCGACCCGATCTGCGCCCTTCAGGCCGCCATGGAGGGCTACCAGGTGGCTGTTCTGGACGACGTGGTCACCTCGGCGGACATCTTCGTCACGGCCACCGGCAACCGAGACGTGATCGGAGCCGGACAGATGGCACAGATGAAGCACAACGCCATCGTTTGCAACATCGGGCACTTCAACAATGAGATCGACATGGTCGGCCTGGCTCGTTACCCAGGGGTTTCCCGGCACCCGGTCAAACCTCAGGTCGATGCCTGGGACTTCCCCGACAGGCACTCGGTCATCGTGCTGGCCGAAGGGCGGCTGGTCAACCTGGGCTGTGCCACGGGGCACCCCAGCTTCGTGATGTCAACCAGCTTCACCAACCAAGTCATCGCCCAAATCGAGCTGTTCAAACACCCTGAGCGCTACCCGGTAGGCGTGCACGTGCTACCCCGGCACCTGGACGAAAAGGTCGCCCGGCTGCACCTGGGCAAGTTGGGCGTCAAGCTGAGCACGCTCACAGAGCGCCAGGCGGCCTACGTGGGAGTACCGGTCGAGGGGCCGTACAAGCCGGACACATACCGCTACTAGGCGTAGCGAGAGGTACCGGCAACACGCACCGTTGACCAAGGGCATTGGAGGCTCTTTGGGCGAAGCAGCCCTCAGGGCACCGGCGCGCCGACCAGCCGGTTAGGGGCTGTGAGGAACCGCCGGGCACGACGGTGCGTTTCCTTATTGGATGGCTAAGCGTGCGCTTTCAAGGTCAGGGCACCGGGGCACTTTCGGGTTGGGCGCGCTCCGGGCGGGCGCGGGCCAGGGGGGCGCAGCCAGGCGGGCTGGCTGGGCCGTTCTTATAGCCACCGTCGGCGCGCTCGTCTGCACCGGCTTGGTCTCTCAGGCCGGCGGCTTGGTCGCTCAGGCCGGCGCCTTGGCTTCCCCACCCCAAACCGCAAGGCCGGGGCAGCCGGTCCCCTGGGGAGACGTAGGCCCCGGTTGGCTGATCAGCAAGTGGGTACCGCAGGCACCTACTATCCCCGGCGAGCCGAGCCCGAGCCCAACCGTCACGACGGGTCAGTGGCCCGGGGGAGCCAGTGCCACGCTTTACCTCATTAGTCCGACGGGCCGGCGTTATGTGGTCGGCCACGGCCGTAGCCTGCCCCAGGGCGACCTGGTCTCGTGGTCAAGCGACGGGGCCCACGTACTTTTCGAGGCCGCCAGCCAGGCGGGC
>JAKAWM010000083.1 GCA_021827285.1 Actinomycetes bacterium
CCATCTCGGTCGGCGTCCCGCGCTGGGGGTTGGCCGAGGCCATCCCGCCCAGCACTGTCGCCCGAGCCCCCTGCTGCCTCCCTCCAGCGCCGCAACCTCACCTCCGCCTCCACCATCAGGCCGTCGTGCCACACCCATTCCGAACGGTAATGGTGGGCCAGGATGGCAAGCCTGATGGCGGCCGGTTCCCACTGTTTCAGCAGGTCGTGGACAAACACCAAATTGCCCAGGGACTTCGACATCTTTGCCCCGTTGTAGTGCACCATGCCGGTGTGCATCCAGTGCTTGACGAACGGACGCCCAGTAACCGCCTGCGACTGTGCCGCCTCGCACTCGTGGTGGGGGAACACCAGGTCAGAACCTCCTCCGTGCAGGTCCACGGTGTCCCCGAGTTCGCGCACGGCCAGAGCAGAGCACTCAATGTGCCACCCAGGCCTCCCCCGCCCCCACAAAGAGTCCCACGCCGGCTCCCCTGGTGCCGACGGTTGCCAGAGAACGAAATCCAAGGGGTCCGCCTTATTGGGGTCGTCCGGATTGCCGCCACGCTCAGCGGCCAAGCGCAGCATCTCCGCCCGCCCGTAATGGCTGACGGCACCGAAGCTGGGACAGGAAGAGACGTCAAAATAGACGCCGCCGCCTGCCTGGTAGGCGTGGCCGGAGGCAAGCACTCGGCCAATGAAGCTCAGGATGTCGGGGATGGCCGAAGTGGCCCGTGGTTCGACCGCCGGAGCCAAGAGACCGAGAGCCTCCATATCAGCCGAGAAACGAGCCATTTCCTCGGCTGCCAAGTCGAGGTAATGCACCCCCAGCTCGCGGGCCTTGCGCAGGATGTCATCGTCTACATCTGTCACATTGCGAACGAGCTTGGTCTCCTGACCCCGGTCGCTCAGCCGGCGCCGCAAGACGTCATAGGCAATGTACGTGGCCGCATGGCCGATGTGAGCAGCATCGTAGGGCGTTATCCCGCACGTGTACATGGTGACGGTCCGCCCGGGATCGAGCGTGGGCTCGAAGACGACCACTTTTTGGCTTGCGGTGTCGTAAAGGCGGATCGGCGCCACGCCACCCTCTGGCTCACGCATTGCCACTGATTGAACCTCTACGACCGTCCAACTCTTCCCGTTGTACCAGCGGTTGACGGAACTGCCGGGTGCCGGGCGCAGGCGGGGTGCCGGGCGCAGGCGGGGTGCCTGGCACAGGCCGGGTGCTCCGGCCGGTCAGGGGGCTCAGTCAATGCCGGTCACCTTAATGGACGCGTGCGTCTTGTAGCGGCGGTTGACTTCCACCAGGGCGGCCGTCAAGGCTTCAACGGCGAGGCCGGAGCCCAGCCC
This sequence comes from Actinomycetes bacterium, assembly GCA_021827285.1. GTDB lineage: Bacteria > Actinomycetota > Acidimicrobiia > Acidimicrobiales > Palsa-688 > JAKAWM01. Next base: position 1,332 of record JAKAWM010000083.1, read on the forward strand.
GCCCACGTCCACCCCACGTAACCCCGGTACCCGTGCGATGAGGGCTATAACCTCCGCTGTGGCTGCCCGGTCGTCAGAGAAGACCATGACGTCAGCCGCCAGGTCACGCTCCAGGTCGCCCAGCGGCCCGGCCGGCAAGTGGTGAAAAGCGCCGGCCACCCGGCTCTCCGGCAGTGCTCCGGCCAGGGCGACGGCCATGGAACCGGTCGGGGGCAGGAGAGGCACGAACCGCTCCCCCAAGCGGGTCATAACGTTGACCATGCTAACCACGATCTTGCCCGCGAGCGTCGGCGCCAGTGCCCGGACGGTCGGCAGAGCGCCTTCCCAGGGGGTGGCAACCACCACGACATCGCAGCCTGCGGCCGCTTCATTGGTACCTGGGGCCAATGGCAGGGTGCGGGTGGGCCAACGCCGCCGCAATCCTTCCACCGCCTCTTCGGCTCGCTCCCGGCTGCGGGAGCCGACGACAACCTCGACACCTACTGACGCAAATCGCGACGCCAGGGCCGAACCTGCCGGGCCTGTAGCGCCAAGCACTCCTATTCGCATGCTTTGACACTTGCACGGTGCCGCCTCGTCCCGCCAGTGGGGAGCCAATCCCTCAGGGTTGCGCGCCTCGAGGAATGCTATCGTCACTCTCTGTGGAAGCTGCGCGGCCGCGTGAGACCCTACTGGCCTTCCTTACCACCTCATGTGCCCCCTGCCTTGCCTTTTGGAAAATGTTGAGAACGCGGCCCCCTGAGACCACTTTGGGTGTTCACGTGGTCGTCATTACGCCCAGCCCGTCCATGGAGAGCCAACGTGCGGTCGCCGAGCTCGTGCCGGCCGGCACACCGGTCCACATGAGCTCCAGCACCTGGTTTGCCTTTGGGGTGTCCAAGGCCCCCTCTTTCGTGCTCGTACAGTCCCCGGAGGGGGAAGGCGAGCCGTGGGACGGGCACGCTCGCGTGCTCGGTCAAGCAGGCGCCGAGACCCCCGAAGATCTGGTTGACTTCATCCGGTCCTGGCGAGCGGCAAACGCCAGCCATACCTGTGAAACCTTCGTCCCAAACCCAGATCGGACCACTTTCTGTGGTTGAGATTTTCGCGGCCTTCTATCCGTGCTCGTTTCGGCAACCGCTTACTCAAGCTCATAGTTCGGTCTGCCGATCTAGCCAGCTAGTGACCACGCAGAGCGGTTGTTCTATTTGTTCGAGTAGCAGCGCAGCTACCTCTTGGAGAGCCCTCTCGCCATCGGTCCTGGGTTGTTGTGGCTCCATCAGAGCGGCCCGGCACCGCTCTGACCCGTGAGCCGGCCCGGGACCAGGGAGGGTAACCCGAGCAGGGAGGCCGAGCACCCAGGGCGTAGCCTGGCTCGCCCCGAAACTGATCGGGCACCCGGGGACCGGGTCGGCGGGGGGGCCGTTGACCGTGCCCAGCCAGCCAGGTTCACCATCGGTGTCCTGTCCCAACTACTGGCAGGCGCTTACTTCGGATCTCTACTGAAGGGTGTCGTGCAAGGCGCCCGGACCGAAGGGGGCCGGGTCGTGGGCTTCCAGACCAGGGACACCGGCTTGCACGAGGAGGACTACACCCCCTCCGAGTACCTGAGCCGCCTCGCCTGGGCGCATGTGGACGCGTTCATTGTCGTGGTGCACGGAGTGGACAGGGAATACTGGCGGGCGATCAAACAGGCCCGCAAACCGGTCGTTTTCATCAGCCCAGTGTCCCCGGATGTCCCCGGTCCGGCCATCATCCCCGACAACCGGCAGGGTACCTACAACGCGGTGCGGCACTTGGTCGCTCACGGTCATCGCCGCATCGCCTTTGCCGGGCTCCTGGAGCAAGAAGACATCAGGCAGCGCTATGAGGGGTACCTCGCCGCCCTGGCCGACTGTGCCATAGGGGCTGACCCCGAGCTGCTCTACTCCGTCGAGAACAACATGGAGCCAAGCGGGAGGCGCGCCGCCGAGGCCATGATGGCGGCCGGGCTTCCCTCCACCGCGGTCGTCGCGGGCTGCGACTACAACGCCATAGGGATCATCGAAGCGCTCAAGCTGGCCGGCTACTCACTCCCCCGCGACCAGGCGGTGATCGGTTTTGACGACTTGGCCATGGCGCCTCACACGGTCCCTGCACTAGCCAGCGTGCGCCAGCCACTGGAGGAAATGGGGCGGCTGGCCGCCCAGCTGGTGGCTCGGGAGCTGGCAGGCGATGAGGTCCCTCCGGACCGCCACGTTGTCCCTACCGAGCTCATCCCCCGAGAGTCTTGTGGCTGCCTGCTGGCGCCTACGCACATCGCCGGGCGGGTACGCCTCCCAGGGGTGCAGCGGCACCTGCAAACTGCCGTCCCTACAGTCGGCGCACCGGCGGCCCGAGCCACTGAGAACCTTGTCGATGCCCTACGTTCAGCGATTTCCCCTCCGGGCGCGGGTGGTGTCGAAGACCGCACCCTGGTCGAGCTCGCCACCAGGCTGGCGAGCTGCCTCGTGCAGGTCGGCACGGGTGAAGAGCTGGCGGAAGCCGAGTCGCTCCAGGACACCCTCGCCGCGCTGTACCAGCTCCGGCCCCGCCAGCAGACGGTTGAAGGTATCGTCGAAGCCCTCCAGCACTACCGCGACGACCTGGCCCGGGAAGGTAAATCAACCGAGCTGTTCGAGTTCCGCTGGAGGGCGGCAATGCGGGTGCTGGCCCGCTTGCCCGCTGTCCAGCAGTCCACCATCAACCGCCAGCTGCAGATCACCATGTACAACGAGTACCGGGTGACCGTGGCGCTGCTGCGTGAAGGCGCTCAGGACCCGCGGGCGCTGGGCTGGCTCGAGCCAACCCAGGTGAGCGCGGCCTGCCTGGCCTTGTGGGCCGACCGCCCTGGCTGGCTAGAGGTGGTGGGGACCTTCCGGCGCCAGCCCGGCTCGGCTCTCCCCGCCGGCATGGTGGCCGAGCAGTTCTTCCCCCCACTTGAGCTTTTGGACCTCGCCGACAGCTGTGGGGAAGTCACCCACGTCCTGCCTGTTCGGGGTAACGGCAAGTCATGGGGAGCTTTGGCCATCAGCAGCCCGATCGAAACGGCCGGGGCAACGGGGATGGACGTGTTCTACCAATGGACAGGGCTCCTCGCCGCCGCGCTGGACAGGGATGAAATGCTGGCGTCCCTCCAGCAACAAGCCGAGGAACTGGCCCAAGCAGTGCAGCGCGAGCACGAGCTGGTCGACGACCTCCGCCGGAGCGAGGAACGCTACTCTCTAGCCGCCAGCGCGGCCACTGACGGGTTGTGGGACTTCGACGTAGTGGGCGGGAGCGTTTACTACTCGCCCCGCTGGAAACAGGTGCTCGGCTACGTCGACAAAGAGATCGGCGACTCGCTCGACGAGTGGCTGTCTCGTGCCCACCCTGACGACAAGGAGCAGCTCAGTTCGGCTCTCGACGGCCTCATCCTGGGCGAGAAAGCGACCATGGAGGTCGAGCACCGCCTAGCGGCTGCGTCGGGCTCGTACATCTGGGCCCACTGCCGGGCCCTGGCCGTGCCGGGCGGTGGGTTGCCAGCCCGGCGTATCGTGGGCAGCCTTACGGACATAACCCGGCGCCGGGCACTGGAAGACCGGCTCCGCCAGCGTGCCCTGTACGACAGCCTGACTGGCCTGCCCAACCGATCGCTGTTCTTCGAAAGCCTCGAAGCCGGGCCATCGGGCGGGCCGTACGAACAGTGCGCCCTCTTCTTCGTCGACCTGGACAACTTCAAGAACGTCAACGACACCTTGGGCCACGACGCCGGCGACGAGCTACTCGTGGTGATCGCCAAGCGGATAAGCGCTTCCCTCCGGCCCGGGGACATGGTCGCCCGCTACGGTGGCGACGAGTTCGTAGCCTTTGCTCGCGGGGTCTCAAGGACCGACGCCAGCGAGATCGCCGAGCGACTGCGCTCAGCAGTCAGCCAACCCGTTGACCTCGGGCCCGCCCGGGTCCATATTGGGTGCTCCGTAGGCATTGCCATGTCGAACGGGCGCAATCCGGCTTCCCTGGTGCAGGACGCGGACACCGCCCTTTACCGAGCCAAGGAGCACGGCCGCGACCGGTGCGAATTTCATGAACCCAACGAGCGCGCCGTGAACCTGCGAAGGTCTGAGATCGAAGACCTGCTGCGCACGACGGTCGCCGAGGACAACCTGGTAGTGGCGTACCGGCCCATCGTCAACCTGGCCACAGGCAAAGTGGACGGCACGGAGGCGGTGGCTCGCGTGTGCACCCGCCCCGGGGAGCTGCTCGATGCCGACCAGTTCATGGAGGTGGCCGAGGAATCGGGCCTTGTGCTGCCGCTCGGTGCCGCCCTGCTGAGCCGCGCCTGCGCGCAGCAGGCCATCTGGGCATCAGCCGGGAGCGGCCGCTCTCACGTGGCCGTGCACCTTTCCCCCCGGCAGCTCACCGACCGTTTTATTGTCGCCCAAGTGGCCGAGTCACTGGCCACAACGGAGCTGAGGCCCGACCAGCTCTGGCTGGAGATGTCCGAGACGGTACTGGTGGACGCGGGGGCCCTGGCCCGCAAGGCGCTGGAGGACCTGAAGGCACTCGGCGTGATGCTGGCCGTCGGAGACTTCGGGTCAGGGTGGTCGGGCCTTTCCCACCTTCGCCAGTTCCCCATCGACGCGCTCAAGCTCGACGCCTCACTGGTGCGCAGCATGGACAGCTCGGTCCGGGACGCCAGTGTCGTCAACGCCCTGATCGGGCTGGGCCACGCGTTGGGGATGTTGGTGGCAGCGAGCGGCGTTACCGAAGCCGACCAGGCCGACGCGCTCGGCATCATGGGTTGCGACTACGCTCTCGGCCCTCTTTACGGAGAGCCCGTCCTCCCCGAGGCTTGGGGGCGCTCATCGCAGGTCGCAGCCGGCCACGGCGCAGTTGGGACACCTCACGCTAAAGCGTAGCTCCCCACCGCACAGGTACGCTGCCACTGAGCGCGGCCGGTGACGACTTAGTTGAGGCGGCGGACCCACCCTGGCAAGGTAGTGGGTGGCGAGACAACCCGACGCATGATATTGTAAGCGCTTCCGAAGATAGCGGAGGCTGAGCCTGGTACCAGTTGCACCCAAAATGAAACCGGCCAGCCCGGTGACCTCACTTGAGGCAAGCGGGCGAAGGCCCGAATACCAAGTATTACCAAATCGGGCGAGCCCGCCCGGCGGAGCAGTCCCGCCGCAAAGGAGCGAGCATTGAAGTACGGCCATTTTGACGACGCCGAGCGAGAGTACGTCATCGACCAACCAGCCACGCCACTGCCCTGGATCAACTACCTGGGCACGGAGGACTATTTCGGCATAATTTCCAATACGGCGGGAGGGTATTCTTTTTATCGCGACGCTAGGCTACGGCGGCTTAGCCGGTACCGCTACAACAGTGCTCCTTTCGACGTTGGCGGCCGTTACATCTACCTCCGCGACGACGCTTCGGGGGATTACTGGTCACCTTCGTGGGAGCCCGTCCAACGACCACTGGACAGCTACGAGTGCCGTCATGGGCTCTCATACAGCGTAATATCTTCGACCTACCAAGGGGTTAGTGCCGAGACGTTATATTTCGTCCCCTTGGGTGCCGACCTGGAAGTCTGGCGGCTAAGGCTTCGCAATCGGCGCGACCAGGTCTTGAAGCTGTCCGTTTTCTCCTCGGTCGAGTTCTGCTTGTGGGACGCTCAGGACGACTCGACCAACTTCCAGCGCAACTTCAACATTGGCGAAGTGGAGGTCGAAGACGGTGTTATTTATCACAAGACGGAATACCGGGAACGCCGCGACCATTTCGCTTATTTTGCCTGCTCAGAACCCCTAGCCGGCTTCGACACCCAGCGAGAAGCATTCCTTGGTCCCTATCGCGGCTTTGAACGACCCATCGCCGTGGAGCAGGGAGCAACCTCTGGTTCCATCGCCCATGGTTGGGCACCCCACGGATGCCACCACGTGCGCCTCGATATCGGGCCTGGTCAGAACGAGGAAGTGATCTTCCTGCTGGGCTATTGGGAAAACCCGCTGGACCAGAAGTTCGACCCGCCGTCCAGCCAAGTCGTCAACAAGCGGGGTGCCCGTTCTCTGATCGACCACTGGCTCAAGCCGGCCGCGGTAGAACAGGGTTTCGCAGCCCTCAAACAGTACTGGGACGGGTTGCTCAGCCGCCTCTCGGTCTCCACCCCGGACATCGACACCAACCGCATGGTCAACATCTGGAACGCGTACCAGTGCATGGTCACCTTCAACCTGAGCCGCTCAGCATCGTTTTATGAATCTGGCATCGGACGGGGCATGGGGTTCCGCGACTCAACCCAGGACCTGCTCGGCTTCGTCCACATGGTCCCCGACCGCGCCCGCCAGCGTATAGTCGACATTGCCTCTACCCAGTTGCCTACGGGCGGTGCCTATCACCAGTACCAGCCGCTGACCAAGCGAGGCAACGATGCCGTGGGTTCTGGCTTCAACGACGACCCGCTCTGGTTAGTCCTTGGCGTGGCCGCCTACCTGAAAGAAACCGGCGACGCGAGCATTCTTGAGGAGCTCGTCCCCTACGACAGCACGCCCGGGACGGAGGTCCCTCTCTACGACCACCTCCGCCGCAGCATGCAGTACACCCTCGACCGCCTCGGGCCTCACGGCCTCCCCTTGATCGGTCGGGCCGACTGGAACGACTGCCTCAACCTCAACTGCTTCTCTGCCACACCTGGAGAGAGCTTCCAGACCACCGAGAACCGCTCTGGAGGTGAGGCCGAGTCTGTTTTTATTGCCGGCCAGTTCGTGCTGGCCGCCAAGGAAATGGCCGACATCGTCGACGCCTGGGGCGGGCCGGCGGGTTGGGCCGGTGGTGAGGAGGCGCCAAGCTACCGCCAAGCTGCCGCCTCGATGGAGTCAACACTCGCGGCGCACGGCTGGGATGGTGCATGGTTCCGGCGGGCCTACGACTATTTCGGCAACCCCGTCGGCTCGAAGGAAAACGAGGAGGGCCAGATATATATCGAGCCACAGGGTATGTGCGTGATGGCTGGGGTTGGAATTTCCGATGGCCGTGCCCGTCAAGCCCTGGATAGCGTGCGCGAGAAGCTCGCCACACCCCATGGCATTCTGCTCCATCAGCCCCCCTACACGCGCTACCACCTGGAGCTGGGTGAAATATCCTCATATCCGCCCGGTTACAAGGAAAACGGCAGCATTTTCTGCCACAATAACCCCTGGGTCATGATCGGTGAAGTGGTCCTGGGCAACGGCGAAGCTGCCTTCGACTACTACAAGCGCATCAACCCCTCTGCGCGCGAGGGCATCGCGGAGGTTCACCGGGCCGAGCCCTATGTCTACGCCCAGACAATTGCCGGCCGGGACGCCCCCACCTATGGCGAGGCCAAGAACTCCTGGCTCACCGGCACCGCGTCATGGAACTACGTCGCCATAACCCAGTGGATCCTGGGCCTGCGGCCTGAGCATTCTGGCCTGCGCATCGACCCGGTCCTGCCCGACGCCTGGGAGGGGTTCTCAGCCGTGCGATCCTTCCGGGGTGCG
>JAKAWM010000084.1 GCA_021827285.1 Actinomycetes bacterium
GGTTATCGCCTTTTCCCTGCTGTTTTGGGCTTCGGGTGCCCCGGCCCAGACCAAGCCGGTCAGTACATCGCCCGTGGACATCCAAGCTGGCCAGGTGCTCTACAACGCCCACTGCGAGAGCTGCCATGGCGCGGGTGGGGTGGGAGGCGTGGCCCCGGCACTGCTACAGGTCGGCGCGGCGGCGGCCGACTTCTTCCTCTCCACGGGGCGCATGCCCCTCGACTCGGTGCACGATGAACCCACCCCGCATACGCCGTACTTCAGCAAAGCGCAGATCGCAGACATCGTCGCCTACATCAACGCCCTGGGGATAGAGCACGGTACCCCCGGCCCCGGGATACCGGTGGTCACCCCGGCGTGTACCAAGGAGACGCCCAACTGCCCGACGCTCTCCGAGGGCCAGCAGCTTTACCTGATGAACTGCGCCCAGTGCCATAACGCCTCGGGGAGCGGGGGTGAGCTGAGCCACGGACAAGTTGTGCCAAGCCTGCGGTCAGCGACGGAGACCCAGATAGCCGAGGCAGCCCGCGTAGGTCCCCGTCCCATGCCCACCTTTGGCCCTGGGCAGCTGTCAGACCAGCAACTTTCCGCCATCGCCGACTACGTGCACTACTTGAGCAGCCGGCCTGACCCAGGCGGGCTGGGCATTGCCCACTTCGGGCCGGTCCCGGAGGGCTTTGTCGGGGTCATCTTCGGCTTGGGTGTGCTCCTATTGGCCGCTCGCCTGATCGGTAACAGAGGATGAAAGAAGAGCTCGTTTTCCCCAAGGTCATAACGGGCACCCATGGCCCCGAGGAAGGTGCCGGCGCGGGCACCCCCTGGCCCGATGACGTGCCCCCCAACCAGGACGACACCTGGTACCCATTGCGGGACGACCCGTGGCGGGCGCGCCAGGTCGAGGTACTGATCGCTCTCCTGTGGGGGGTTACCGCCATCTGCGGCATCGGCCTGATGATCGTTTACTGGACGGGCGGCCAAGCCCAGCTGGAAGGCGTGCTGATGTTCGGGGGTTTTGCCGCCTTGGCGGCGGGGTTGGTGATCTGGGCGCGCAAGTTGGTGCCCGGCCAGGAGGTCACCGCCAGCCGAGGAGAGCACACCTCCGATCCAGACGAACGCTCAGGGGTGGTCACGTCCCTGGAGCGAGGCACCAGGCCAATGCTGACCCGGCGAGGGTTCCTCCTGAAGAAGGTGTTGGTGCCCGTGGGGGGAGTATTCGGCCTGGCCACCCTGTGGCCCTTGGCGTCGCTGGGAAGCCGGCCCGACAGGGCCCTTTTCCACACCAAGTGGTACCCCGGGGCCAGGCTGGTCACGGAGGACGGCCGGCCCATCCGTGTTGATGACATCGTGGTCGACGGCGAGCTGACCGTGTTCCCGGAGGGGTTCATCGAGGATGCCATGTCGGCGGCCGTCGTCATCAACATCGGTACCGACAAGATGCAGTCGCGCACGGTCAACGGTTTCAACCAGGCTGGCTTCGAGGTTGGTTCGGGGCCCAATGGCATCGTCGCGTTCTCGAAGATCTGCACCCACGCCGGCTGCCCGGTCAGCCTCTTCAACGTGCTGTCCATGCAGTTGATCTGCCCGTGCCACCAGTCCACCTTCGACATCTTGAAGAGCTGCGAGCCGGTGTTCGGGCCGGCTTCGCGCCCTCTCCCCCAGCTCCCCTTGGGTGTTAGGCCGGATGGTTACCTGATCGCCACTCGAGATTTCGTGGAGCCGGTGGGCCCGGGCTTCTGGAACCGGGGGTCGGAGCCATGAGCACGTTGGCTGATCGGGCGGCAGCGCGCAAGCGGGCCGAGCGGAGCCAGGGGGTCTTCGACTGGTTGGACGACCGGCTGGGGTCCTCGCGCTGGTTGCGGTCCGCCATGGACAAGATCTTTCCTGACCATTGGTCCTTCATGGTCGGCGAGATCGCCATGTACTCCTTTGTCATCCTGATCGCCACCGGCATCTACCTCACGTTTTTCTACAACGCCTCAGGTGCCATCGTCGTGTACCACGGCCCCTATAAGCCCCTCGACGGCCAGCACATGACCATCGCCTACGAGTCGGTGATCAACCTGTCCTTCAGCGTCCGGGCCGGGCTCATCATGCGCCAGGCGCACCACTGGGCGGCTCTTATCTTCATAGCGGCCATCGTCTTTCACATGGGCCGCATCTTCTTCACCGGTGCCTTCCGGCGCCCGAGAGAGATCAACTGGGTCATCGGGACGACGCTTTTGTTGACCGCCCTGCTGGAAGGCTTCTCCGGCTACTCGCTGCCCGACGACCTCCTATCGGGTGGAGGCCTGCGCATCCTTTACTCCATCATCCAGTCCATCCCCATCATCGGCACTTGGGTGGCGGCGGACTTATGGGGTGGCAACACCTTCCCGGGTAACGGCGATTTCTTCCCCCGGCTCTTTGTCCTTCATGAGTTCATACTGCCCCTGACCATCGCCGGCCTCTTAGGCGTGCACCTGGCCGTGCTCTGGCGCCAAAAGCACACTGACTTCCCGGGGCCGGGCAAGACGGAGCGCAACATCGTCGGCAGCCGCTTCTGGCCCCAGTACTTCGTGAAGACCAACGCCCTTTTGCTGTTTATTGCCGGCGTGGTCTTTGGGCTAGGGGGGCTGGTGCAGATCAACCCGGTGTGGGTTTACGGGCCCTACGAGTCTGCCCGTGCCAGTTCGGGCACCCAGCCCGACTGGTACATCGGGTGGCTGGACGGCGCGCTACGGCTCTGGCCGCACTGGGAGTTCCGTAGCTTCGGTCATGAGATCCCCAACCCCTTCTTCCCCGGCATCCTCATACCCGGCATCATCTTTGCTGTTATCTATGCGTGGCCCTGGGTAGACAAGCGGATATACCGTGACTACGGCGAGCACAACCTCCTCGACAGGCCCAGGGACAAGCCACTGCGCACCGCCCTCGGGGTCGCCGCGCTCGCCTTTTTTGTGGACCTCACCCTGGCGAGCGCCACTGACCTGATCGGCAGCGCCCTTGGCGTCGCCTTCGAGACACTGATCGAGATCATGCAGTACGGCACCTTCGTGGCGCCTGCCGTAGCCGGCGTGGTCGCCTACCGGGTCTGCCTCCGCCTGCAGCGCGGCGCCGTTCACCCGATCCAGCGTCCCGTCGGCGGCATCATGGTGCGTGATGCCCAGGGCGGTTACCACACACTGGGAGCCCCCCACGCTGAAGAGCACGAAACAGGTGACGAGCATGAGCTCGAGCCTGCCGGCGCGGCTGCCACCGCTGTGGGGGAAGGCACCCTGGAGTAAAGCAGCGGCGGGCGCAACGCAGCAAAAAAGAAGATCGCCGTTGACCAGTCGCCGGTCCAAGCCAAATGGTGGTTGGCCGGCGACCAGCCCCCAGGTTGGCCGGCCAAGGCCAGCCGTACCCAACCCGGTCCTGCTTGGTAGCGTGGCGACGTGGCGCGCGTGCTCTCGATCGTGCTAGCGGGTGGAGAAGGCAAGCGGCTCCTGCCCCTAACCCTGGACCGGGCTAAGCCGGCCGTGCCTTTTGGCGGCCATTACCGGTTGATCGACTTCGCCCTCTCCAACCTGGCCAACGCCGACCTGCTCAAGATAGTCGTCCTCACGCAGTACAAAAGCCACAGCCTTGACCTCCACGTCACGCGGACGTGGCGGTTGTCGACCTTTCTCGGCAGCTACGTCACCCCGGTGCCGGCGCAGATGCGCCGGGGCCCGTCGTGGTTCGCGGGCAGCGCGGATGCCATCTATCAAAATTTGAACATCGTGGGCGATGAGCGACCTGACTATGTCTTGGTCTTCGGCGCGGACCACATCTATCGCATGGATCCGCGCCAGATGCTCGCCCAGCACATCGAGACCGGCGCTTCGGCGACCGTTGCTGCCAGAGCGCTACCGGTCGCCCAAGCGCGCGGCTTCGGGATCATCGAGCCTGGTGAGGGGGCCAAGATCAGCCGGTTCTTAGAGAAACCTCCAGATCCTGAGGCCGTGGCGGCAGGCAAAGACTCGCTCTACGTATCGATGGGCAATTACATCTTTACCGCCAGTGCTCTCGTTGATGCACTACGGGAGGATGCTCAGGATTCCGGTAGCCGCCACGATATGGGTGGTGATATTATCCCCCGTTTTGTCGAGGCTGGTGAGGCCCACTATTACGATTTCGGCACCAACCAGGTGCCTGGTTGTACCGAGCTGGAGAAGGGTTACTGGCGCGACGTGGGCACCCTGGACAGTTACTACGAAGCCAGCATGGACTTGGTGGCTGTGCAGCCAGCCTTCAACCTCTACAATGGCGACTGGCCCATTTTCACCAGCCCTCCGCAGCTGCCCCCAGCCAAGTTCGTGTTCGAGGAGCCCAGCCGGGCAGGGCAAGCGTTCAATTCCATAATTTCGGGTGGCGTTATTATCTCGGGTGGGACCGTGCGGCGCTCGGTGCTCTCACCGGGTGTGCTCGTCGAAGAGGGTGCCCTAGTCGAAGGCTCTGTGCTCATGGACAACGTGCGCATCGGTCAGGGCGCCGTGGTTCGCAACTCGATAATTGACAAGAACGTGTTCGTCGAACCTGGCGTACGCCTGGGGGTCGAGCCGGAATTCGATGCCAGCCACCATACGGTTTCTGCCAACGGCATAGTAGTGATCGGCAAGGGGGAGAAGGTCGTCGCTTGAGTACCAAGGTCGCCCTGCTCACGCGCGAGTACCCACCAGAGATCTACGGCGGAGCGGGCGTGCACGTGGAACACCTCGCAAGGCAACTCGCTCGGTTGGTGGACGTGGGCGTCTACTGTTTCGGCGCGCCCCGTAGCGACCCGTTGGTGAGGGGGACTTACCAGCCTTGGGAGGAGCTGCCCAAGGATGGCAAAGGGATGGCCTTGAGGTGGCTCTCCGCCGATCTCGCCATGGTGGCCGACTTGGCGGCGGCCGACCTCGTCCATAGCCATACCTGGTATACAAACCTGGCCGGGTACCTGGCTCAGGTGCTCTACGGTGCTCCTCATATCATGACCTCCCACAGCCTCGAACCCCTGCGTCCCTGGAAGGCCGACCAGCTGGGTGCCGGTTACCGGCTCTCCAGCTGGGCCGAAAGCACGGCAATGGGGGCGGCGGACGCGGTTATCGCCGTGTCGGAGGCCATGCGCCAGGACGTCCTCCGGGTGTACCCACAAGTTGGCCCGGCCAAGGTCAAGGTGGTGCACAACGGGATCGACCCAGCCGAGTTCTTCCCCGACCCGGCCACCACCGGCCTCGAGCGCCAGGGGATCGACCCAGGCCTCCCCATGGTGCTCTTCGTGGGGAGGATCACCCGCCAGAAGGGGATCACCCACCTGCTCGACGCGGCGCGGCTATTTGACCCTCGAGCGCAGGTGGTCTTTTGCGCCAGCGCCCCGGACACCCCCGAGATCGGCCTCGAGGTGCACGAGCGGGTGAGCCGGCTGGCCGGGCAGCGCCAAGGTGTGTTCTGGATCGAAGAGATGCTCCCCAGGCCGGAGTTGGTGCAGCTCATGAGCCATGCGAGCGTGTTCGTGTGCCCGTCCATCTACGAGCCGTTTGGCTTGATCAATGTGGAGGCGATGGCCTGCGGCGTGCCGGTCGTGGCCAGCCAAGTGGGCGGGATACCTGAGATCATCAGGGACGGCGAGACTGGGTTCCTGGTCCCCTTCGAACGCAGTGGGGACCCCTACGGCACTCCCGCCGACCCGGTTGCCTTCGCCGCCGCCATCGCCGGCCGGGTTAACGAGCTGCTCGGGTCCCCGCTCACGGCCAAGCGCTTCGGGGAGGCTGGCCGGGCACGCGTGCTCGAGCACTTCACCTGGGGAGCCATCGCCGAAAAGACGCTGGCCGTGTACCAGGAGGCCGTAGCGGCCGCCGCCCGGCCCTGATGGGCATAGAGGCATAGAGTAGCTGGTCAGCGGCCAAACCACGACGGGCACCACTTTTGCCGGCTATGCTCGGCTGAGCCGTGCTCCCCCAACCGGGCTGGTGTGCGACTTTTGGTCATGATCCGCTTCAACCACGTCACCAAGACTTACAAGGGTTCCACGGTCGCCCTCAAGGATGTCACGGTTGACATCAAGCGGGGCGAGTTCGTTTTCATCGTCGGGCCGTCGGGTTCGGGGAAGACCACGTTCCTGCGCCTGGTGACCAAGGAGGAAGTGGCCGAGGCGGGAGAAGTCTGGGTCGCCGGCAAAGAAGTGGGTTCGCTGGCGCCGTGGAAGGTGCCCTACCTGCGGCGCAACATCGGGTGCGTGTTCCAGGATTTCCGCTTGCTGCCCACCAGGTCCGTCTACGAGAACGTGGCCTTCGCACTGGAGGTTATCGGGCGGCCCCGCCATGTCGTGCGTACCCAGGTACCCCAGATCTTGAAGCTGGTCGGCCTGGAGACCAAGATGGACCGCTTGCCGGGCGAGCTTTCCGCTGGGGAGCAGCAGCGTGTGGCCGTGGCCCGCGCCTTCGTCAACCGCCCGCTCATCCTTCTGGCCGACGAGCCGACCGGTAACCTGGACCCCGCCACGACTGGCGGTATCATGCGGCTGTTGGAGCGCATCAACGAGTACGGCACGACTGTGGTGATGGCAACCCATGACCGCCAGATCGTAGACACGATGCGCCGGCGGGTCATCGAGATGGCCCAGGGGTCGGTGGTTCGGGACCAGGTCAGGGGCGTTTACGGGATGGTTGATGCCTGAGGTCCCTGGTAGGCCCTGATGTCCAGCGCATACCTGCTGCGGGAAACGGGCGGCAATCTGGTCCGCAACATAGTGATGACTGTGGCGGCCGTTGTCACCATGGCCGTCTCGCTGAGCGCGCTGGGCGGCGTCCTGATCATGCGCCAGGCCATCAACAAGGCCACTGTCCAATGGCAGGGGGGTGTCCAGCTGGCCATCTTCATGAACGCCAATGCTTCCGGCCAGGAGATAAGGGCCATCGGCGACGAGCTCCACGCCATGGTGCCCCAAGAAATCCAGAAGTACTGGTGGGTGGACAAGGAAAGGGCGTACGCCGAGTTCAAGCAGATGTTCGCTGGCGAACCGGCCTTCATAAAGGTCATGTCCGTGGGGCAGATGCCGCCGTCTTACCGGGTAGTACCGGCCCGGGCGCAAAACGTGGCCCAATTGGCAGGCCAGTTCGACAACCAGCCCGGGGTGCACAACGTTGGGTACCCCCAGCAGGCGATCAACCAGATGCTCTCGCACTTCTCCACCTTGCGCACCGTGGCGCTGGTGCTAGCGGCCGGGGTGATGGTGGGCGCCATAGCTCTCATAATCAACACCATCCAACTGGCCATCTTCTCGCGTCGGCGGGAGGTGGCCGTCATGAAGCTGGTCGGTGCCACCAACTGGTTCATAAGGGTCCCGTTCATGTTGGAGGGCCTGGCTCACGGCCTGGCCGGCGCATGTGCGGCCTTCATGCTCACGTACTTCTCGCGGGGCACGATCGCGTCGTTTGTAGGGAGCGACTCGCTCAATTTTGGCGCCCCCCTTTACGTGAGCCCCCACGAGGCCGTTTTCACAGGCGTGTTCATCCTGATCGTAGGGATGCTGGTCGGGATGGTCGGCTCGGCTTTCGCGGTGAAGCGGTTTCTCGCCGTTTGAACGCTTCGCTGGGGGGACCGTTTAGGCTCTCTGGCAATGAGCCAGCGCATCGAGGACTACGCCCTTATAGGTGACACGCACACAGCCGCGCTGGTGGGCCGCGACGGCTCCATTGATTGGCTATGTGTGCCCCGCTTCGACTCGGGTGCCTGCTTTGCCGCCCTTCTGGGCGTTGCTGACAACGGCCGCTGGCTGCTCGCACCGCGCGAAGGCGGCCAGGCGGCGCGCCGCTCCTACCGGGGCCGCACATTGGTGCTCGACCAGGAGTGGGACACCCCCACCGGCACAGTCAGGGTCACGGACTTCATGCCCATACGCCACCACCGTCCCCGCATCTTCAGGGTCGTGGAGTGCCTGTCCGGCACGGTCAACATGGTGACGGAGGTGCTCGTTCGCTTCGAGTACGGTTCCCAGGTCCCCTGGGTGCTCCAGACGGGCACCGGGATCAGAGCGGTGGCAGGGCCGGACGAGATAGTCATCGACAGCCCCGTACCGCTGGTGGGCGAGCACATGCGCCATCAGGCCAACTTCGTCGTCCGGGAGGGGGACAAGATGGCCTTCCGGCTGCAGTGGTCAGCTTCGTACGACGCCCCAGTCAGTCAACTCGACCCCGATGAAGCTCTGGCCAACGCCCTGTCGTTCTGGGAGGAGTGGTTTTCGAGTGTGATCGAGGTGCATGGCGAGTGGGAGGGCCTGGTGTGCCGTAGCCTGCTCACCCTGAAGGCGCTTACTTACGCCCCAAGTGGGGGGATCGTGGCTGCCCCGACGACCTCGCTGCCCGAGCAGCTGGGCGGGGCGCGCAACTGGGACTATCGCTATTGCTGGGTCCGGGATGCCACCTTGACCCTGGACGGCCTGATCGAGGCCGGCTTCCGCGAGGAGGCGGAGGCTTGGCTGTGGTGGCTGGTCCGAGCGGCCGCCGGCAACCCAGCGCAGCTTCAGATCATGTACGGCGTGGCGGGTGAGAGGCGCCTGCCCGAGCTCGAGGTCGATTGGCTTGCCGGCTACGAGTCCTCGGTCCCGGTGCGGATCGGCAACGCGGCGTCGCTGCAATTCCAACTGGATGTGTTCGGGGAGCTCATGGAGGCCGTGAACCGGGCCAGGGCACACGGTGTCTCGGCCGATGGGGCCGTATGGGACCTCCAGCGTGCGCTCATCGAGTTCGTCGAGGACAATTGGGACCGGCCCGACCAGGGCATTTGGGAGCTGCGCGGCCCGC
>JAKAWM010000085.1 GCA_021827285.1 Actinomycetes bacterium
CTTCGACGTCATCGTCACCCAAGTCGCTCCAGATGACGCCGCTCCAGCCGCCCCTCTCTGCTACAACCCGCGTGACCTTCGCGCCAAGCTCCACTTGGGCGCCAAGGCTTTGGCTTGGGTGGCGACGCATCTGCTCGTCAAAGTCAGCGAGGACGGCGACAAGGTCCATTTGGGACAGCATGCTACGCATGACCCGGGCGGGGTTGTTCGTCCCTGGGGCGGCTCGGTCGCCGGCCACGCCTCGGGGGCCCACCACTAGCTCACCAGGGACTGGAAAAGAACTGATTGGCCAGGCGCACGCCCGAGGCGCTGCCGGGGCCGCAAAAGGTCAGCGAGCCTTCCGCGGCTGCTTGGAGATTTTCGTTTGCTGTTCCGGCCCGGGAAGGAAGACAGTGTAGATCAGGCGGCGTTTGCGCCCTTTGCCTGGAGGGTTGGCGAGCCGAGGCTGGACGACCTTGGTCAGGTCGCGGGCGAGCTCGGCGTACTCGGGGCCCGTCAGCCACATGGCCGCGGTGTGGTAGCCGAAACCATCGCGAACGAAGTCCGGTGACGGGCCGTTTATGTAACGTTCAGCGTCAACCAGGAGGCCGGCCACGTAAGCCGTGAAAGCGCGAGAGTGCTCTTCAGGCGTCATGGTCTCGGCCTGGGCGGTGTCGATCCGCGCCGCCGCCAGGCGGAGTGTGTAGGTGCGCTCCAGGATGCCCCGCACCCTGCGCTCGGCGACAACCTGCAGGACCCCGGCGTCTGCCAACTTGGCCACATGGCGGTAGAGGCTCCCGGTGGGGACGTCGTCGAGCTCTTGGGCCAGCTGTGAAGTGGTGAGCGCGCGGTCACCGAGGAAGGCCTTTACGACTCGGAGTCGTACCGGATGGAGAAGCAGGTCGGCGCTCGGCACCGGCTTCCAGCTTAGCAGATGTTGACAAAACTAGCAACGTTACTAATAATGAGAACATTGATGTTTTGGAAAGGTGTGCGATGAACTTCTTGAATTGGCTGTGGCCCCGCCCTGGGCGGCGAGCGAGAGCGGCCGCCGCCGGCTGCATCGCCTTTAGCCTGGCCGCTGCCCCGCTCGGGCCACTGGCCGCGTACCCTCAGGCCACCGGGACCAGCCTGCCCCAGGCGCAGGACCGCTTATCTCTGGCCTGGGCGATCCCCAACTTCCCAGTCGGCCGGCAACTGCGTTGGCTGTTGGGGGTGGTCACCAAGCCGCCGCTCTCGGCGGCAGAGGTGCGAGCGCACTTCGATGCCAGCTTTCTCGCCTTGGCGCCACCGGCTACGTTGAACGCCGATCTCGGGGTGCTCCACTTCCGGGCTCCGCTCCGGGTCACCTACCTGGACGCCGGTCTTAGCGCCTCTGGCCTCGATGGCGGCCTGGCCTCGGGCACGTCCGAGTACTCCTTCGCCATGGCCGTCGATACCCACGGCCTCATCAGCGGCCTGCTGGTTAGGCCTGCGCCCAAGCTCCCAGCTACCCCTGCCAACTGGGCGGGCCTCGACGCCCAGTTGCGCTCTCTGGCTCCCGATGTCGGCTTCCTGGCCGCGACCCTGAGCCCTTCCACTGCCGCGACCTCCCCAGCGGCTTGCCACGCACTCAATTCCCTGTCGCCTTCGACCGCACGTCCGCTCGGCTCCATGTTCAAGCTCTACGTGCTCTCCACGGTGGCGAGCGAGGTCCGCCCAGGACAGATCTCCTGGGACCGGGCTGTCACCCTCAGCGCCGGGCTACGGAGCCTGCCGAGCGGGATCCTCCAGATCGTGCCCACGGGCAGCAAGTACAAAGTGAGCCAACTAGCGGAGATAATGATGCCTGGTAGCGACAACACGGCGGCGGACCGGCTCATTGCCCTGGCCGGTCGGGGAGCTGTCGCGGCCCAGGTGGCTACGACATCGGCACACGCACACCTTGATAACCCGTTCCTCCGCACTAGGGAGATGTTCGTCCTCAAGTACGCTGATTACCCCAAGTACGCAGACGCTTACCTCCGGTTGCCCGTGGCGCAACGTTCGGCCTTCCTGGACAAGGTCGTAGATCGGGTGCCTCTCTCAAAGGTAAATCTAGGAGCCGCCGCCACCTCAGCCCCTGTGGATATTGGCTCCATCGAGTGGTTCGCCTCGCCCGCCGACATCTGTGCCCTGTACTCCCAGCTCTACGCCTATGCAACATCTCCCTCGCTCGCTCCGGTTGCTAATGCCCTCTCCTATAACGACGGGGGGATCGGGCTTTCCCGGGCTACCTGGCCGCTCGTCTGGTTCAAGGGAGGGTCGGAACAGGGCGTGCTAACGCTTGGGTTCCTCGCCCGCCGTGCCGACGGCACGGTTGCCGTAGTCACTCTCCTCCTTTCGGATCCCACCAAGGCCATCGCTCCCGGTGTGATCCTGAAGGCGCTGGCTGACCTGCACACCGCTTTCGGCCTCGTGCCTTCAAACTGAGCAGCGGCACCCGGCGGCCGCGATCGGGCTGACCAAGCGCTATCCCAGTGCTATCCCAGCGCTGCCAGGGTGGGTGCTCCTGCCCAGAACCTAAGGTGTCCCGCAAAATGGTCGTATAAAGGACCAAGGTGTATTGGTGCCATGGACGAACCCAGGACAAAAGCCGAAAATGGAGAAGGGGGAGCTTCTCGCCGCCGCCACGCGCGCCGGCCGATCGTGACTTCAGTCGAGCGGGCCGGTCGTCACTTCAAACGGCTGGGGCCCGGCTCATCATCTTCAGCCAGCGCCCCAAAACGGCAAGACCATGGCCCAAAGCCATCAGGTGCGGTGCCCCCACCTGCCCGCGGCGGCCCTACCCTGCCTTCTGGCCAGGAGAAAATCGCCCGCACGGACGACCTCGTTCAGTACCACCTGGATCTTCTAAAGGCCCGCGTTGCCGAGATGGGACGGGCTGGGGGCGAAGCTGATCCCGCCGGGCAGTCAGGCGTCGAGGTTGGTCCCGCCGGGCAGTCAGGCGTCGAGGTTGGTCCCGCCGGGCAGTCAGGCGTCGAGGTTGGTCCCGCCGGGCAGTCAGGCGTCGAGGTTGGTCTCGCCGGGCCCCTTGGCGCTGAAGCCGTGTGGCGTACCCCGTCGGCGGGCAACCTTGGAGATTTGGCGCCGCTGAGCGACCTCCTGCAAGCGAACAAAAGGCTGCGCAGCCGCGCTGAGGCCTAGCTCCCTCTGCGGGGACTGGCTCGAAACTCGAGCCGCGACGCGTTCGTCAGCGCCGGCTTGGAGCCCGGTCCAGCGCCCGCTCTCAGGGCTCCGGGGGGGGCTTCGGCACTGGTCAGCGGTCTTTCTGGTGTTTGGTGCCGTACCCCTCCCAGAAGGCGCGCCGGGTAGATCCAACGAAACGACCGGCGCGCCCGGCTGCGTGGCGGATCAACGCCTGGCGGTGCTCAGGGGTGCGGGCACGGCGCTCGGCGCGGGCCAACCACCGAGCCAACCGGCGAGCGTGATGGTCTTGGAGGGCGAGCGTCTCCTGGTAACCCTGGCGAAAGGCTCTCCCAATGGCTTGAACGAAGCGCTGGGCCAGCCACCAGGCTCCCCAGGCGACGGCTGTTGCTCCCAGGCCCACGGCGAGGTCGATCACGAGGTGCTGGCTTCCCCCGCCGCTTTCGTCCCAGGCGACCCCAGTGAAGACCAGCACAAGGAGCAACGTCAACAAGAGCCGGCGCAGCAGTACACGAAAACGACCCTTGGCGGTCACGACAACCTGAGCGTAGCGGGGCGGCCGCGGCCCGGAAGGAGTTGCGGTCCTCTATCCATTCCGGTGCCCCCAGGCGAGGAGCTTGGCCAGGGGCCAGGTGTTCAGGACGGACGGCGCGTCAATACCCGCCTGCACGGCCTGCGAGCAGCCCAGGTGGAGCCAGGCGAGCTGGCCCGGGGCGTGGGCATCAGAGTCTATGGTGAAGTGGCACCCGGCGCTGGCGGCGGCCCGCAACAGCGCTTCGGGCGGGTCTCGGCGCTCGGGCCGGGAGTTGATCTCAACGGCCGTGCCGTTGGATGCGCAGGCCGCGAATACCGCCTCGTGGTCGAATGTAGAAGGCGGCCGGCCACGCCCGACGATCAACCTACCGGTGCAGTGGCCAAGGACGTCGACGTGAGGGTGGCTGACGGCGCGTACCATGCGGCGTGTCATCTCGGCTGGTCCCATGCGCAGCTTCGAGTGGACGCTGGCGACCACCACGTCCAACTCGCCCAAGAGGTCGGGGGTCTGGTCGAGCGAGCCGTCCTCCAAAATGTCCACCTCGATACCGCTCAACAGGCGGAACGGGGCCAATTCCTGGTTGACCAGGGATACCAGCTCTAATTGCCGGCGCAACGCCTCGGTGCTCAGGCCGTGGGCAACCGTGAGGCGCGGGCTGTGGTCCGTGAGAGCGAGGTAGTGGTGGCCGATGTCAACCGCCGCCCGGGCCATCTCCCCCACCGGGCTCCCGCCATCGGACCAGTCGGAATGGCTGTGCAGGTCGCCCTGGAGCTGGCCGAGCAGCTGGCGGGTGGGGTCATCCAGAGCGGGCACAGTGCGTTCTTCGAGGTCGCGCAGGTACTGGGGCACCGAACCGGCCAGGCATTGCGAAACGACCGCCGCCGTCGTCGGGCCCACGCCGGGCAGCGACGCGAGCTCCTTTCGGTGGTACAACTCCTCCAGCTTGGCCGGCGCCATCGTCTCGACAGTGGCGGCGGCCCGGCGGAAAGCCTGCGCTTTATAGCTGGTTTCACCCTGGGACTCGAGCAGGTAGGCGATCCGGCGCAACACTTCGGCAGGTAGCACTGCCTCCGAGGTTACGGCGCCCCGAGCGGGCGGCAGGGGCACGCCCGGCGGCGTGGGTGCGCCGTTACGGGCCGTGCCGGGTACCCGGGCCTGCCGGAGCCGGCGTGCCACAGGGGTGGCGTGACGATCCCAGCCGGTGCGGTGATGATGGAGACCTAAAAGGAAGGAGTTGGAGCTATGCGTGCCTGGGTTTTCAACCGTCCGGCTCCCATCGACGAGGGGCCGCTCAGGCTGGTCGAACGAGAGACGCCTGTGCCCGGCCCGGGCCAGGTCCGGGTGCGGGTAAGCACCTGCGGGGTGTGCCGGACCGACCTGCACCTGGCCGAGGGCGACCTGGCTCCCCGCCGTGCTGGCGTGGTCCCCGGCCACGAGGTGGTGGGCACGGTGGACGCCCGGGGCGAGGGGGCCCGACGTTTCCGGCCCGGCGAGCGCATTGGCGTCGCTTGGCTGGCCAAGACCTGTGGCGCCTGCCGGTTCTGCACCTCCGGCCGAGAGAACCTGTGCCTGTCGCCTCGCTTTACCGGTTGGGACGACGACGGGGGCTTTGCCGAGTACACAGTGGTGGACGAGAACTTCGCCTATCGTCTCCCAGAGGCCTTTCCGGACCTGGATGCGGCCCCTTTGCTGTGCGCCGGGATAATCGGGTTCCGCGCCCTCAGGCGAGCCAACCTGCCACCCGGGGGCAAGCTCGGCATCTACGGTTTCGGAGCATCGGCCCATTTGGCGGCCCAGGTGGCCATCTATGAGGGCGCCACCGTCCACGTGCTTACCCGTTCCGAAGCAGCCCGCCAGCTCGCCTTGTCCCTCGGGGCGGCTTCGGCCGCCGATGCCACGGCCCGCCCGCCCGAGCCCCTGGACGCCGCCATCTTGTTCGCCCCCGTGGGCCACCTGGTGCCGGCGGCCTTGGAAGCGCTCGACCGTGGAGGGACGCTGGCCATAGCCGGGGTGCACCTGAGCGATGTCCCGGTGCTCAACTACCAGGCCGATCTTTTCCAGGAACGTACCCTCACCAGCGTGACGGCAAACACCCGCCACGACGGGGAGGAGATGCTGGCCGCCGCCACCCGCCTCCGCATCCAGGTGAAGGCCATCGCCTACCCGTTCGAGAGAGCCGACCAGGCCCTGGCCGACCTCGCCCACGGCCGGGTCAACGGCGCCGCCGTGCTCGAGATGCCGGTCCGGGCCGCGCAGCCATAGCGAAGGCCCTCCCCGGGGCCCACGCAGGTCCAGGCGTTCCAGCATGGCGACCGCGTCGGCTTGAGCCCGGGGGCTCGCCTACTGATCGCAGAAGTGCTAATGTTCATAATTATGGAAATACTGAAGAGCCGGCCGGCCCGAGATGGCTGAGCTGGCTGTAGAAGGCGACGAACTGGTCTTGCGCCTGACCACCTCCGAGAAGGCGGAGTCGCTTCACGGCGACCTGCGGGTGCCGCTGTCGGCTGTCCGGGACATCGAGGTGCTGGACGATGCCCACCGTGCCGCCGACCTGCTCGGATTGAGGGTCGGTACGAGGATCCCGCGCGTCATAGAGGTGGCCAGCGTCCAAGGCGTGGGCAGGAGAGTTTTTGCTGCCGTCCACCACAGCACCCCCCGCGGTTTACGGGTTCTACTGGACGGAGCAGGCTACGACGAATGGGTCGTGGGCTGTGCCGACCCTGAAGCCGTGGCGGCCCAGCTCTCGTCGGGAAAAAACCCAACCTGATCCCCGAGCCGGTGTTGCCGTCAGCCGAGGGACGGCGCTGCACTCGCGACTCCTTCCACCGCCGGGCGCCCGCAGCGGCTGCGAGTGCTCAGCCACGTCCGACAAGGACGCCCGCCATGATAGAAGTACATGATCTTATCAAGACTTTTGGCCCGCTGACTGCCCTCGACCGGCTCAGTTTCAGCGTGCTCCCCGGGCGCGTTACCGGTTTCCTCGGCCCGAACGGTGCCGGTAAGACCACCACCATGCGGGTGATCCTCGGTCTCGACGACCCAACCTCGGGCTCGGCCCTGGTCGCCGGGCGGCGTTACCGGGACATCGTCTGGCCTTTGCACGAGGTCGGCTCGCTCCTGGACGCCAACGCTGCCCATCCCGGGCGTTCAGCCGAGGACCACCTCCTGTCGTTGGCTCTGAGCAACGGGATCGGGCGCCGTCGGGTGCGATCCATGCTGGAACTGACCGGTCTGGCACCGGTAGCCGCCAAGCGCCTGAGGACTTTCTCGCTCGGCATGAAACAGCGGCTCGGCATCGCCGCCGCCCTTCTCGGCGACCCGCCAGTCCTTGTCTTTGACGAGCCGGTCAACGGGCTCGATCCCGAGGGTGTGCTTTGGATCCGGGAGCTGTTCAAGGCGTTGGCGGCCGAGGGTCGCACCGTGTTCGTGTCCAGCCACCTGATGAGCGAGATGGCCCTCACCGCTGACCACCTGGTTATCATCGGGCGTGGCCGGTTGCTCGTGGACATGACCACGGACAGCTTCGTGTCCACCAACGCCCGAACCGACGTGTTGGTCCGTTCGCCCCGCGCTGGCGAGTTGGCTGAGCTTCTAACCGCCCGCGGCGCTGGCGTGCGCGCCGAAGCCGCCGATGCGCTCGGTGTCACTGGCCTCAGCGCGGCCGAGATCGGCGAACTGGCGGCCGGACGGGGGATCGCCCTCCACGAACTGGTGAACCGGAGGGCTTCGCTCGAGCAGGCCTACCTGGACATTACAGGCACTACCGTCGAGTACCGTTCCGGGTTGCCGGCACAAGGGGAGGGGCAACAGTGATGAGCGCCAGCACCCCGTCGCCCCGAGCCGCCGCGCCGTCCCTTTCCGCCTGGGTAGGTGGCCTGCTGGCGTCGGAATGGACCAAGTTCCGTTCGCTCCGCTCGACCTATTGGGCGTTGCTGATCGCGGCCGTGACCGCAGTTGGTGGCAGTGCCGCCTTGGCCGGTCCGAGCGGCCGCCAAGGCTCAGCCTTTGACCCCCTGGCATCGATCTTCGTCGGCTGGCTCGAGTACCCGGTGCTGGCGGTCGGCATCCTCGGTGTCATGACGATCACCTCCGAGCACAGCACCGGCCAAATCCGTACCACCTTCGCGGCGGTGCCCCAGCGGCTCGCCGTGCTGGGAGCCAAGACGGCCGTCCTGGGTGCGGTCGTGCTCGTACTTGGAGAGCTCCTCGCATTCGGCTCGTTCTTCCTCAGCCAGGCATTGGTAAGCGGCGGCCCTGGCCTTTCCTTGTCCGGCGCTGGCGTGCTGCGGGGGGTTTTGGCAGGGGGCTTCACTCTCTTCGTCATTGCCGTCACAGGGTTCGCGCTGGGAGTCATCGTCCGGCATACCGCCGGGGCCGTGGCGGTGCTGCCGGCTGTGGTCTACATGCCTCTGCTCTTCCTGGCCCTGCCCGCGCCGTGGGACAACAGGGTGGGAAAGTTCACCCTCCTCATGGCTGCCTACCAGGCGACCTCCCTCCATCCTCAGGCCGGCCTGCTTTCGCCCGCTTGGTCCCTAGTGGTCCTCGTCGCCTGGCCAGTCACCCTCTTGCTGATCGGTTGCATCCTGGTGACGCACCGCGACGCGTAGTTCGGGGTCGGGCCAGGCTGGATAGGATCGCTCTGATGCCTACGACCGAGCACGGAGCCCGGCGGAGCCAGGCCTGGTTTGGCACCACAGGCCGTAGCGGGATGATCTACCGCTCCTGGATGCGCAACCAGGGCTATGGATCTCGAGTGTTCGATGGGCGACCGGTCATCGGTATCGCTACCACGTGGTCTGAGCTGGCCCCCTGCAACGCTCACCTCCACCGTGTAGCCGAAGCCGTGAAACGAGGTGT
Organism: Actinomycetes bacterium; assembly: GCA_021827285.1. Lineage (GTDB taxonomy): Bacteria > Actinomycetota > Acidimicrobiia > Acidimicrobiales > Palsa-688 > JAKAWM01. The sequence continues at coordinate 8,537 of JAKAWM010000085.1, forward strand.
GTGGCAGGCGGGCGGTTTTCCGCTTGAGTTCCCGACCCTGGCCACGGGCGAAACTCTCATGCGCCCGACGGCCATGCTCTATCGCAACCTTTTGGCCATGGAGGCGGAGGAGCTCATCCGGTCCAACCCGCTCGACGGGGTGGTGCTGCTCTCTGGTTGCGACAAGACGACGCCCGGGTTGCTGATGGCCGCAGGCAGTGTGGATCTGCCCGCCCTCCTGGCCACGGGTGGCCC
>JAKAWM010000086.1 GCA_021827285.1 Actinomycetes bacterium
TGACTTCGAGCCGGTGCCGGCCGGAGCCGGTGAAGAGCACGTGATCGGCACGCAATGCCAGCTGTGGACGGAGTACGTGGCCACTGCCGAGCAGGCGGAGTACATGTATTTTCCGCGCTTGTGCGCCTTTTCGGAGGTCGCCTGGTCGGCAAAGGAGCGGGACTGGCCCGGATTCGAGCACCGGCTCAGGGCGCACCTGGCCCGACTGGACGCTCTCGGGGTCAATTACCGGCCTCTGGGCGGGCCCACCCCAGGCCAGTCGCGCGCCTGGGGGTGCTGAGCCCGGCCGCCTGAGCCCCGTGCCGCCGCCCCGAGCCGAGCACGGCCGCCCTAAGGCCCGCGGCGCGCCCCTGGCCCGCCTTGTGGCCTGGGCGGCTTAGCGGCAACTCGCTACCGGCTAGCTTTGGCCCGTGCCCCTACCCGAATGGCCTAACCGGCCCGAGATCGACGACCCGGTCTGGACAAAACTGGACGGAGGCCTTCGCCGGCGCCTTGAGGGTCTGGCCGCCAGGTTGTGGGGGAGTGCCGAAGGGGTGGACCAAGCCGAACGAGTGCCGCTCACCAACCTGGATGCCGTGGCCGGGGAGCGCCTCTACGGGATCTTCGCGCCCGTTGCCATGGGAGGCCTCGGCCTCGAATACAGGGAGGGGTGCGCGGTGGTGGAGCATTTAGCCTCGGCCTGCCTGACCACCACCTTCCTTTGGGCACAGCATTTCCGGCTTCTCGGTTCCCTCCTGAGCCCCTCGGTCCCCGGGCCACTGCGGGAGCGGTGGCTGGCCCCGCTTGTGCGGGGGGAGGCAAGAGCGGGCGTCGTCCTTACCGGGCTCATGCCCGGCCCGGCTCGCCTGTCGGCCGATCCCGTAGCCGAGGGTTGGGTGCTGAGCGGCGAAGCGCCCTGGGTGAGCGGGTGGAGCATGGTAAACGTTTTCTTGGTGGTTGCCCGTGGTCCCGGCAATACCGTGGTGAGCTTGCTTGTCGAGCCTCGGGAACAGCCTGGGCTCACGGTCACGCCCACGACGCTGTCGGCCCTGAACGCCAGTTGCACGGTCCGGCTGGGCTTTGACCGGGTCTTGATCGGCGACGAGCAACTGCTGGGCCAGGAGGGCCTTGCCGAAGCCCGCCAACAGTCTGAACGGCTCCGCCTCAATGGGTCATTCGCCCTGGGCCTAGCCCGGAGGTGCTGCCTGCTGCTAGGCGAAAGCCCCCTTGACCTCGAACTGGTCCGTGCCCGTCACGGCCTGGACGCGGCGAGCGAGGCTGAGTTGCCTGGCGCCCGGGCCGGTGCCTGCGAACTGGCAGTGCGGGCCGCCCATGCGCTGGCGGTGCACCGAGGGAGCAGGTCGGCACTAGCTGGTGACGTGGCCGAACGTTCCACTCGGGAGGCGGGGATGCTGCTCGTCTTTGGCAGCCGGCCGGCTATCAGGCAGGCATTGTTGGAAAAGTTCCGAGCGCTCGGCCCCGGGGACGGGGCCTGACCATAACGGGAAGCCTGACAACGACCAGACGCGCCACATAGGGGGCAGGAAGGGCTGGGCGCACTCTGCCGTACCCCTTGGCGGGCGCTGGGCGCACTCTGCCGCACCCCTTGCAACCGTCGGGCGTACTATGTCGCGGAATTGCGCGGCATAGTGCACATAGCTCTTGGCCAGGGGGCGGCAGAGTGCACCACGCTTGGGGGAGTTAGGCAAACCTGGTGCACTTTCCGGGCGGTGAGCTCAAAGGCTGTTGGCCGGGACCGGTTTTTCAAATAGCCCGGACGGGTCGTGCACCACCTCGCCGCCGACGAGGGTGGCCACTAGGGACAGGTCGCGGCCCAGCACTACCATGTCCGCGTCGGCACCACGCTGAAGCCGGCCCTTGCGGGCAGCCCCCAGCACCGTCGCCGGGTGCAGGGTGGCAGCTTGGAGGGCAACCAGCAATGGCAAGCCGGCTACTTGCACGCAGAAGGCCACCGCCCTGTCCATGGTAAGGACGCTACCGGCCACTGTCTCGGGACGGTCGGCGAGCACGGCCCGGGTGCCAGTTACCGCCACTTCGAGCGGGCCGAGCCGGTAATGTCCGGGGGCGTTGCCAGTCGCCCCGATGGCGTCGGTAACTAAGACCAGGCGTTCAGGGGCGGCGTTGGCGACGAGCGAGATGAGCGCCGGGTGCACATGGACACCGTCGGCAATTATCTCCAGCCAGACCCGCTCATCTGCCAAGGCGGCCACCACCGGGCCGGGCCGCCGGTGGTGAATGGGCCCCATGGCGTTGAACAGGTGGGTCACGTTGGTCGCACCAGCCTCGAATGCCGCCCGGGTCGTCTCGTAGTCGGCATCGGTGTGCCCCACGGAAGAGACCACCCCGTGTGAGCAGGCCGCCCGCACCAAGTCGAGCGCACCCTCTGCTTCAGGGGCGAAGGTGACCATTCTCAATGTACCCCTGCTCCGGTCGGCCAAATCTTCCAACTCGCTAACCGAGGGCGGGCGGATGGCCCCTGGGAACTGGGCTCCGGCTTTGGCTGGCGAGATCCAGGGGCCCTCCAGGTTGGTGCCGAGGACGTCCGCGCCCCGACCCACACCATCGGTTTCAGCCCGGCCCAGCCCGGCAGCTAGCACAGCGACACCCTCCACAGCGGTACGCAGTGCGATGACGCTGTCCGAGACGGTGGTGGCGACCAGCGCGGTGGTCCCGTGGGTGGCGTGGAAGCGGGCCAGGCGGAGCACGGACACCACCACCTCCTCCCCGGTTGCGCAGTTGACCTCGGCGCCACCGCCGCCGTGCACGTGCTGGTCGATGAAGCCCGGGGCCACCGTCCGGTCTCCTACGTCGATCACCGGGATGCCTTCTGGAGGCCGGCCCTGGCCAACGTCTTCGACGCACGTGCCGCCAACCACCACAAAACCTGGTTGCAGCAGTTCGGTGGGTGTGGCCACGCGCTGGGCAGCGACGGCCAAGCGAGGGGTCACGTGGCGGTCACTTTGGTCAGCCCAGAGGGCGAGTCGGGGTTGTGGCCCGTCAAGCGAGCGAGGGCCAGGGCCAACTGCTGGCCGCGTACCACCGCTAGGACGGGGGCGAGGATCTCCGGCCCCTCCGGCCAGGTGATGTCGCTGGCCGGGACCGGTCCGGCCAGACGGGTGCTGGCGCCGCGACGGCGCAGAGCGGCGACGACGTCAGCCACGTCGGCGCTGGTTGGCCCAGGATGGGCCAGGGCCAGCACAGGGAGCCCGCCGGAGGCGGCGGCGATGGGGCCGTGGCGCAGGTCGGCCGCCGAGAAGGCGTGCGCGAACACCGACGTCGTCTCCTCCACTTTGAGGGCCACCTCGGCGGCGGCCCCGTAGAGCAGGCCGCGTGCCACGGTGGCCAGGCGGTCGGATCCTGCCAGCCAGCCAGCCAGATCTTCTGCCGGTGCCGGATCGGCGAGCACCTGGGCCACCTGTGCAGGCAACCTGCCTGCAACTTGGTCGCTGAGCCCGATATCCCCGAAGGCCGAGGAGATGAGCGCGAAGGCCAGGATTTGGGAGGTGACCGTCTTGGTGGCGGGGATAGAGCGCTCCTCTCCCGCCTCAAGCCCCACGACCAGTTCGGCCGCGCCTGCGAGGGGACTGTCGAGGTCATTGGTCAGGGCAATAGCCCGGGCACCGGCTGAGCGCGCCCGCTCTACCACCTCGACTATTTCTGGGGTCTGGCCTGACTGGCTCACAGCCACAACCAGGTAGCCCGAAAAGTCGACGTTGGTTCGGTAGAGGGTGTGGACGCTGGGGGACCCAGACGAGACGGGCCGGCGGGAGGCCATTTGCAGCATGTAAGCCCCGCAAGTGGCCGCGTTGTCCGATGACCCGCGGGCCACCAGCACCGTGCCCACCAAGCCCGTGCCGATGAGGGAGCGGACCTGGCCAGTGATCTCATGGCGGCGGCTAAGCAGGCCAGCCAGGCGGTCGGGCTGCTCGGCCATCTCCGCGGCCATGATCCGCCCGGGCAAAAAGCCTGCTTGGGCGGGCGCGCCGGGTGGTTGAGCCGAACCTTGGGCCTGGGCCTGGCGTGGCATGTCCGTTATCCCTTTACCGCGCCGGCCGTGAGGCCAGAAACCAGCCGACGCTGGACGAGCAGGAAAAAGATGACGACTGGCAGCGCCATTATCGTGCACCCCGCCATCAAGCCGCCGTAATCGGTACCGGTATTGGTGGTGAAGCTGAAAAGCCACACGGGCAGGGTTTGGTGGTAGTTCTGCTGCATGAGGATGTTAGCCATCAGAAAATCATTCCAGGACGTGATGAAGGCAAAGATGCCCGTCGATATCAGGCCGGGGAGCACGAGCGGGAAAAGTATCCGCCAGAAGGCACCGAACCGGCTCGCCCCGTCCACCATGGCGGCCTCCTCGAGCTCGATCGGTACTCCCCGCACGAAGCCTCGCAGGGCCCAGATTGTAAACGGAAGCGTGCTCGCGGCGTAGACCAGGATGAGCCCTAGGTAGTTGTCGGTCAGGTGGAGGTTGTTGAGGAAAAGAAAGATGGGGATGACCATGGCCGTGCCCGGGACCATCTGCACGACCAGGATGAGCACCAGGAAGGCCGATGCCCCCCGGAGGCGGAAACGGCTAATGGCGGCCGCCGCCAGGAAGGCAAAGATCAGGGTCACCAGGACCGCTGAGGTGACGACGATCAGGCTGTTGCGAGCGTCGTCCCAGAAGTAGGCCTGGACGACGGTGGTGCCGGCCGTATGGTCAACCGCTCTGACAAAGTTGTGCAAAGTAAGATGGACGGGGAAGAAGCTGGGCGTGAGCGAGGTGATCTGGCTATTGGGCTCGAAGGCGGAGTTCACCATCCAGTAGACCGGGAAGACCATGACGATCGCGAACACGAGCGCGACCGCCCGCCAGAGCCAGGTCATCGACCGGTAGCGCGAGGTGCGGGTCCCGGCCATGAGGGTGGGCGTGGCGGCTCTCATGCCTTGGCCCCCCTCTGTACTTCGCCGGTGCGGACCATTATGCGGATGTAGTAGCCGGTCACAGCCAGGAGGAGCAGGATCATAATGACGGCGACCGCTGCCCCCAAGCCGTACTGCTGGCTGGAAAAGGCCTGTATGTACTGCCACACACCAAGTGGGATGACGTTCAGCAGCTGGGCGTTACCCTGGGTCAGGTACCAGACCTGGTTGAAGACATTGGCGTCCCAGATGATGGACAGAACCGTCAGGAGGACGAAAATCGGGCGCACGATGGGCAGGGTGACCTGGCGGAAAGTGGTGGCGGGTGAGGCGCCGTCCACCGCCGCCGCCTCGAAGAGGTCACGAGGGACGAGCGTGAGGGCGGAGTACATGGTGAGGGCGACGAAGGGGATGGCTCCCCAGACGATATTGGCGGTGATGATGCTGTAGGCGGAGATGGCGCTGCCAAACCAGTTGTGGTTGGCGAAGTGCAAGCCCGTAGCCGTCAGCATGTAATTGACCACGCCCCATTCGCTCTCGAACAGCCACGTCCACACGATGGCCGCAGCCGAGGTGGGCATTGACCATGCCAGCAGCATGCAAACCGATACCACGACCCGTAGAAGGCTTCCGACCCGGCGCAGGAGGAGGGCGACGCCTGTGCCTAGGGCCATGGTCAGGCCAACGCAGGCCAGTACGAAAACCACGGTCTGAAGGACCGAAGTGCCGAGGTTACTGCTGGTAAAAAGAGTGCGGTAGTTGGCCAGTCCGTTCCAGACGACCTTGTGGCCGATCAGCTGAATGGGGCCGAGGTTTTGGAACGAGGTGGCAACGAGCCTTCCAAGCGGGTAGCCGGTCATCAGGCCGATAAGCCCCAGGGCCGGCAATAGCAGGAGCAGGGGGAGCAGCTGGCGCCGCCAAGAGCGGCGCCAGGCATGCGGAGGGCTTCGCCGACGGGAGGCAGCGGTCGGGAGGATGGCGAGCTCCGTGGGAGCCGGAGCCAGGCCCGAAGCTGTCGGCGTAGCCATGTTTCTTTTACTGGGCGTTGAGCAGGGCGTCGAGCTTGCGGTCGTAGGCTTGGGCGACCGCTTCGACGTTCTGATGGCCCTTGGCCAACTGGGCAAAGAGGTTCTGCATGACATTATCGGCCTCGACGGTGGCCCAGCCGGGCACCGGCGGGGTGAAGTTGCTCACCGAGGCGGCCTTGAAGTAGGTGGCGATGTTGGGGTTAGCCGTCAAGTTGACCTGGCCGATCACATTGGTGGCATTGGGGATGAAGCCGATGTCCTTGGCTTGGAGAAGTTGGTTGGCCGTGCCGGCATAGAGCTTGACCCAGGCGAGGGCCTGCGCTTGGTTGGGGCTGTTCTTGGCGATGCCGAGGTCAGATCCCCCCAGGAAGACGGGGGCCGGCTTTCCAGGGACCAGCCCGGGGAGGATGAAGGTCCCTATCTTTCCTGCCATTTTCTTGTTGTCGGCGCGGATCTGCCCCAGGGTCCAGGTGCCGTCGATGAACATGGCGGCCTTGCCGCTGGCGAAGACCTCGGCGTCGGAGGGAGTTACCTCGTTGGTGCTACGCGACGCAGGGGTGGACATGTCGTTTTGGACCACCTGGAACTCGTGCAGGCCGGCCAGGGAAGCCTTGGACTCCAAGGCGCCGACCCACTTGCCGCCCTGTTGGACGGCGATCTGGCCGCCGTAGGCCCACAGGAAGGGCACGGCCGCATACCACTCTTCACCCGGCAGGTACAGGGACGAGAAGTCCTTCACGTTGGAAAACCGGTTCTTCAGGGCAGCGCCGTCAGCGACCAACTGGTCCAGGGTAGCCGGCGGCTTGGTGATCCCTGCTTGCCGGAACATCTGCTTGTTGTAGACGACCACCCGGTCGCCGGCCAGCTCCGGTACGGCGTAAAGACCGCCCTTGTACTCGGCCGGGCCTTCAAGCCCGGAGAGCCACTGGCTGCTGTTTTGGAACTGGCTCTTGTACGGCGTGAGGTTGGTCAAGCCGCCGGAGGCCGCGAACTCGGCTACGTCGGTGTTGCCCAACTCCATTACGTCAGGCGGGCTACTGCTGGCTAGCCCGGAAATGATCTTGGCACTGATGCCGCTCCATTGCTGGACTTCAATGTTAACCGTCCAGCCCGGGTACTCTTTCTGGAAAGCGGTGTTGACGGCGGTGTACACAGACGGCTGGGAGTCACCGGTCATCAGCCAGACAGTGAGGGTATTGCTGGAAGCCGAAGCTGTGGCGGTAAGCCCACCACTCATCCCGGTCGCGACGGCGAGGGCAAGAGCAGTGGGAGCGATGAGGCGTCTTTTCACTATGCGCTCCTTGTGTTGCGGTCCCTTCAGAGCTGCCTCCCCGAGCCCTGGGCCTTCGCTGCTCAAGGGGCCCCGCTGAGGCTGTATGGTCTAGACCAATGTGGTCTAGACCAATCACTTTGTCACACCGACGCCTCGTTGTCAATATCATGTGGCCAATGGCTGCGAGGATCCTCGGGTGAGCGTCCCAACTGGAGGCGCGGCTGTTGCCAAGCCAGCTGCCCAGCGGCACTACCCGAAGTACTACCTAGTTAAGGGGCACCTATCAGAGATGCTGGCCAAGCTGGCTCCGGGCGAGGCACTGCCCCCGGAGAGGGCGCTGGCGGAGCGCTTTGAGGCCAGCCGGACCACGGTCCGCCAAGCGCTGCGTGAACTTTCCATCGAGGGGCACTTGGTGAGCGTGCAGGGGAGCGGCACTTTTGCGGCGGCACCCAAGATGGCCCAGCCTCTCCAGCTCACGAGCTACACCGAAGACATGCGTCGTCAGGGCCTGGCCCCCAGCTCGCGTCTTTTGTCCATTGGGTATATCGCCGCGGATGAGGAGCTGGCCGCCCGGTTGGGCGTACGCCGGGGGGCCCGGGTGCTGCGGATCGAACGCCTGCGGACGGCTAGCGAGGAGCCCATGGCCATAGAGACGACGCACCTGGCGGCGGCCCGCTTCCCGGGGTTGGCCCGGCGCCTGGTGGGGCCGGTGTCACTGTACGCCTTGTTGGCCGCGGGCTATGGTGTGCACCTGGCTGAGGCCGAGGAGACCATCGAGACGGTGCCCGCGCCCCCCCGGGAAGCGGCCCTACTGGAGACCACCGTTGGCTACCCGATGTTGCTGCTCTCGCGCCATAGCCGCGACGGCTCTGGCCTGCCGGTCGAGTACGTGCGGTCCTTCTACAGGGGAGACCGCTATAAGTTCGTGGCCCAATTGAAGCGGCCAGTGGAGGGGGTCGATGGCCTTGATGGTGGGGGGAGGTCATGAGGCAGAAGGAGCCGTTTCAGGCGGCGGCCGGAGCTCCCGCCCGGAAACCCATACCAGGATGCTCAGGAGGGACGCGAGTGGTCCGCGGGCGAGGGGCTGAAGGCTTCATCACCGCGGCTGGCCAGGTCCTGAGACGGCTGGGGGAGACCCAGCTCGGGGTTATCAAGGACGCCAGCACCGTGCTGGCGAAAGGCTTGCTGGCCGGAGGGTCAGTCCATGTCTTCGGGACCGGGCACTCAAGCATCGTGGCCAGGGAGCTCGCCGGACGAGCTGGAGGATTGGCCGAAATGACGGAGCTGGCCCTCGATGACCTGGTGCTGGCCGGGTGGGCCAGCAAGCAAGAGCTGCTCGACGGCCGGTTGGAGAGGCGCCCCGAGGCGGCCCAGGCCTTATTGGAGCAGGCCGTCGTGGGTGAGCACGACGGCCTTGTCGTTGTCTCGCACACTGGTTGCAACGGCGCCCCGGTTGAGATGGCCCTCGAAGCTCATCGCCGCCACTTGCCGGTCGTGGCGGTCACGTCGCTTGAGCGCAGCGAGCGGGCGATTTCCCGGCACCCCAGCGGG
>JAKAWM010000087.1:0-1494 GCA_021827285.1 Actinomycetes bacterium
CGTCATGACAAGGGACGACCGGCCCGGCGAGGCCCGCCGGCTGGCCAACGAGGAACTGGAGGACGCCTGCCGGGTCGGCCTCCCCCGGGGGATCGGGACGGCCCTACGCGCGCTTGGCCTCATAGAAGGGGGCACTGCCGGCCTTTACCGCCTTGAAGAGGCGGTGAAGGCCCTCGAGGGTAGCCCGGCCCGCCTCGAGCATGCCCGCGCGCTCGTAGATTTGGGAGCAGCCTTGCGCCGTTGCGGCGAAAGGGCGGCCGCCCGGAAGCCTCTCCTAGCCGGGCTCGACCTTGCCGTACAAGCCGGCGCCACCCGCTTGGTCGAGAGGGCCAGGGAGGAGTTGGCGGCCACGGGAGCCCGTCCGCGCCGCTTGCGTGCTAGCGGACCAGCTTCGCTCACTCCGAGCGAGATGCGTGTCGCCCGCCTCGCGGCCGACGGGCGTACCAATTTTGAGATCGCCCAAGCCCTTTTTGTCACCCCGAAGACGGTGGACACGCACCTCTCCCACGCGTACGCGAAGCTCGGGATCTCATCCCGCCAAGCGCTGGGCCCCATCCTGGCCGGCGAGCCTCGATCAGCTTCGGCCACGACCTAGACGGGTACTTGTCGTAAAAATGTCGACCGGGTGCGCCATGGCACCCGGCACCGGGGAACGCCCCCGCGCGCGCTGTAAGGCCGACGGGTCCCTTTAGTTTTAGGAGATCGGCAGGGTATCGAGGTAGCTGACGCGCTGGCCGAGCTGGACGGCGAGCGCGCCCAAGGTGTCTAGGGGGATGAGCTCTGCCTCCTGGACGCGGACCCGCATAGGCTGGCTACCTCGTGGTGCGGGCAACTTCAACGTCCCTTGCCACAACAGGTTCGCACCGACTGCCTGGGCAATGAGCGGCGACCCCGAGGTGACGTCGGGGTTGGCGAGTTCCCATTGCAGGTCGGGGTCGTCCACACCGACTCGTTGCACCTCGACGAAGGCCCGCATCGAAAGCGGGGGCGTCTGAGAGTACTGGACGCCCGGCCCGCTCACCGTCACCGTCACCACATCGGGGGACGGGTAGCTGAGGGCAGCGGCACGGTCGGGGGCGAGCTGCGCGAAATCGGTCTGCACTACCGGGGAAACCTCGGCTCTGACGAGCGAGGACGGCTGGTAGCGCGCCAGCCCCAAGCGCACGAAGGGCCAGTAACTTGGCGGCAGATCTATATGTACGTCGGCGAACCAGAGGCCGCGGGCCGGGTCGAAGGAGACTTCGTGACCCGCGACGTCGGCCATCCCTTTGCGGCTGTTGTGCTGTTCGGCGAGCACGACCCCTGACGCCCTGGCCACGGCTAGGGGGAACTGGCCCAACCCGAACCGGGCACCAACGCGACCTGCCACCCACACGGGGTCAGCGCCCGCGCGGCTGAACAGAGGCTGGAGCTGCGTCTCGATGCTCACGTCGAGATGGGTCTGCAAGACAACCCCGAGCAGCTCGCCCTCTCCTGAGGACCACCAGGGCCGGC
>JAKAWM010000087.1:1504-8756 GCA_021827285.1 Actinomycetes bacterium
CAGGTAAACCCGCAACACCCCGCCCGACCGCTGGCTGAAGGGGTTGCCGGCGGAGTCCGTACCTGACGTCCAACCGAATGCCGGCAGCATGTAGCGGACGTCCGGCGCCCCAGGGCGAGCCGAGCTCGGGACGGAGACGCGGTAGCCTTTGGAGGTCGCCGGCGGCACCGGGTGCTCAAGGCTTGTACGTGTGACCGGCGGGGCCACGTACCGCACTTCCACCCTGGCGCCGTCTGGTATCGAGCTTCCCGGCAACCGGGCGATCGTCCCCTTGGAGCCGTCCTCGGTGTAGTCGGTACCTGCGTGGTAGACGACCTCGGCCTCGCCCGCCTGGCCGCTTTTGAAAATGACGCCGTTTTCGGCCCGGGTTCCCGTTACTGTAGTGGCACCTTGCGCGAAGCCCGCTGGGCTCACGTGCGCCGGCACGACGCCTGCCAACACCACATCTTTCGACTCTGTGAAGTACTCGAGGAAGCGCGTGGTGGCCACGGCTTCATAATGCACGACCCGGTGCTTGGTATCACCGAAGTCGTGGCGCATACTCGAGATCGCGGCCTCTACCAAGAAGGGGTCGTAGTCAAGCTCGAGCTCACCTACCCGCGAATGGCCACTGAGCTCCACGTTGCCGGCCGGGTTGGTGCCGTCGTCGAAAGGCTCGGTCCAGGAAGCCAACACGTCCAAGCGAGCGGTGCTCTTGTGGTCAACTGAGACGTGGGGGTCGCTCAAGCTGGCGTACGTGGTCTCGAGCTCGCGTTGGGCTCTCAGCTGGCCGAAGTGCGGGGCCAAGAGAGGTTGGCGCACTGCGTGGACCAACAGCACTTCCCTAAAGGGGGTGAACATCCAATGGTCGCCCCAGATGGCGAGCTCTCCTAGCGCGGCGCGCTCGCCCGGCGTCAAGGGGGAGGCAGAGAGCCATGACCACATCCCCATGAGAGAGAGGTCGACCGGGTGGAGGAAGCAGGAAAGCCGGACGGTGTGGACGGATGCCTTGGGCACGAAGGCCGAGAGCGCCCAGCCGTTGGCTGCGCTCGGCAGCTCTGGTGCCCCCGCGCCCGGCCGGAGGACCAGGCGGAAGGACCGGGCGACGGGCCAGTCCGAGGGTTTGGCAAAGAAGGGTACCTGGAGCGGCTTCAGGCCCGAGGGCCGCCCTGGCAGGCCGAGGAAGGCGGCGCCCCGCCCCAGTGGGTCGGGAAGGTAGGGGACGGGCAGCAGGTCGGTTGGGAAGTAGAACTGGCCCAGTGTCCCGGGGTCGGGCTTGCCGCCGGTCTCGGCCACGACCGTCGGGTCATTGAAGGTGGCACTGGCTCGCGCTGCGAGGACGGGGTACATGGAGGGGTCCGGTCGGCCATCGGGGCCGTCCACCAACCCGTGCGCTTCAGCGAGCTCCTCGGCAACCGGGGGAGGCACCACGTGGCGCTCGCAGGGCGAGATCGACGGGTCGGTATCGGGCACGTCGTAGTTGCTGCGCACGACCAGGAGCTCCAGGTGCTCGCCCGGGGTGCGGGGCGCCTTGAACAGTAGGAGCGGCGACGCGACCGGTTCGAACCGAAGGTAGGGCACGGGGGCCGTCGAGGTAAGAGGCGCCGGCGGGGCGCCCGAGCGGAAGTCGACGCTGTTGCCGGCCAAGTCCACGGCGCGGGCTTGAAAGCGGTACCTGTGCCCGAAGCGCAAGACAGGCAGCGTGCCCGGGGCTGCCGCGTAGCTGATGCTGACAGGGAAACCTGGCGCCAAAGAACTTTGCTCGTTGGTTGCCAGGCCGCCCGAAGAACTGCCCCCCAAGTGGGCACCGGGTCGTGGCGCCACGAGGCTCCAGCCAGACCACCGGAACAGGGTCTCCGGGACGTTCTGGTCGCCTGCGGGCGCCTGCGGCTGCTGGCCCTGAGGTGCCGAAGTGGTCCCGAGCTGCGACCACCCCTCGTCGCCGGCAGGGACGGGGACCACAATCGGGGGAGTACCCACCAAGTAGCCGCCCGTCGCCGGCGATGCGACCCGGGCAGACAGCGTATGCCAGGACGACGTGCGGCTGTCCCAGACGTCGGCCCGGTAGCCTCGCGTCACGTCTTCGGCGTACAGGGTCGGGGGCAGGCCCGATTGGAGCTGGCTGTTGGTCTCGTTGGCCGATAGCAGTGACATCCCGAGCGCGTAGGCATTGCCGCTGCGCGCCACCGAAAGCCCGGCCGACCGCAATGAGGGGAGCGAGTACGAAGTGGGCGTGTCGGCCGCGCGGTGAGCCAGCGCATTGCGCAGGGCCGCTGCAAAATTGAGCACCTTCAGGGTGGCACCGTCGAGGTCCACCTCGACCACCGAGTAGTCCGGGCTGCCCAAACGAAAGTACCCACCCGCCAGGTCGGGGTTTACAGGACGTGGGAGCGAGCGGAAGGCCGGTCCCGCCGTCATGGTCCGCGGGCACAGGTCCGTCGTATTTATGTGCGGCTGCCAAGCAACCTCCACATAGAGCTCGTAGCTCGTCGGCAGCCCGGACGGCCTGGGCAGCTCGAGGTCAAAGACGAGCCCGAAGAGCCGAGCAAGCGGAGGGTGGTTGGCGAGGAGGGAAACAACCTGATGGAACTCGAAGGTAGGCACCTCGGGGCCGACGTGGCGGAGCGCCTTGGCGTCGGCCTCCTTACGAGCGGACTTGCCGAGGGGCACCCGCGCCGGCGGGAATGGGGCCAGGAACACTGAGGCGAGAGCGATGTCCTGTGCCGCGGTGGTCGTCGCACCCGGTGGGATGGCACCGGCGCGACGGTCGTAGAGGTGCTCCAAGCTCCCCAAAACGGCCTCCAAGCTCTCCCCCGGGACGAAGGTCCCGTACTCTCCGCCAGCGAGGGGGAACTCAGAGACCCCAGCCTTGGCCAGTGCTCCCACCGTTGGCCAGCCGAGCGGCGACTGGTGGGCCACCGTGGAGTACATCCCAGCTAGGAACGCCCGGAGCTTGGCGGCCGGGTACGAACGCAGCCTATGGGTGGACGGGTCTATCCAGACCTGGTCCCAGCTATAGGGGTGGACCTTCGTCGAGGGCTTGAAAACCGCTCGCCAGAGGTCGGCCCGGCGCCCTTGCCCCGAGGTGGCCCTGACTGGGGGTAGCGGCCCGAGGTGCACGGAAAAGGTAATTTCTTTTGCGGGCCACTCCAGCCAGTCAGGGAACTCGGAGAGGCCTACGTCCTCTTGGTCTTTACTTGCGAAGAGCCGTGGGGAGGCGCAGACTGAGATACGCAGCCTCTTGCCGCCGTCGGCCGTCCCGTTGGGCAGCGCTGTCCAAACGACTGTCTGTTGTGCCATTGGCGTTTAGCCCGTGCCGCTCAAGCGGCAAATGCGAGGCAGTACTCCTTCCAGGCCTTCTCGGTGATGGCTGACCGAAAGCTGGGGTCGCCGCCACCGATCGTCTTTTGCATCGTCATCGAAACGGATTTGGAAAAGCAAAGGACGCTGACCTCTACGGTCACGGTGGCAGTGCCGTAGGCCTGGCCAGGGTTCAGGTAGCTGAGGCCGAGGTAGAACTCCACGGAGATGCTCACGATCCCGAGCACCGAGAGGTTGCCGCCGGCTCGGAGGAACCCGGTCAGCTGGACGGAGCTAGAGGGCGTCGTCTGGAGCGCGAAGTAGATGCCCGCCATGACCGACACGCCCCCACTTGCCACTCCGAGGTTGATCGACGTGCTAGCCCCGAACTCCAAGGAGGCCTCGAGCATCTCGATCCCATCAGCACCCAGGGCCATACCGAAGAAGCCACCGCCCGTGAAGAGGTCTATGGACAAGAGGAAGGGGTTCTCGCGGGTGCACAGGTTGACTCGCAGGCGGACTGGCGAACTGTCGAAGGGGATGTTGAGCACGCCAGACAGGGCGACGTTGGAAAGGGAGAAGACCCCGAGCGAGACGGCTGGGAGAGCGGCTGAGTAGCTCGCCTGGACGCCAGCGGAAGTGACGTCGACGCTCGGCCCGTCGAGCGAAGCGAAGAACTGCTCGAAGGCTTGCACGAAGCTGAGCGGGCCAATAAAGGTAACGCCGGATATGTCGGGGTTGAGCTGCGCCTTGGCCCCGGTGGCAAAGCTGAACGCGAGACCCCTAAAAGCCACGTCTACCGCCGGCGCCGCGTTGCCGAACAGCACCAGGTGGAAGCCCGAAAGAGAGCCGTTCACCGAGTACGCCGTCTGCGCAGGGCTCTTTAGGGGCGTGTATATCTTCGCGTGGACGGCCAAGGTGGCACCGGTGCCAGGGACGAAGAAACCGGAAGGGTCCCCCTTCACCACGGGAGACCAGTCGAGCGTCGTTTGTGCTGCGACCGCCGCCTGGCTCGTGTCGTTGCCCGGGTAGAGGAGCGCACTTTGGATCACCGGAGCTTGGCCGGCAATGGTCGTGTCGGCAGGGCTCCCGGCCAACCCTGCACCGGTGATGATGTCGGTCAGGCTGATGGCGCCGAGGAGCTTGGCTTCGGTCAGCCCGCTCACGGTGGCAAAGAACTTGCTCGGGTCGAACTTCCCCGCCAGCAGGTCGCTCAGTGGGCCGGCCACTGGGCCGAGGTCGCGGGTGAGCCCCGTGACGCCCAAGTTGGGCGTGGCCACACCACCAGAAACTTGAGGAGAAAAGCCCAATGGGACGGGCGGGCTGCCCTGGGCGAGCTCCAAGTAGACCTCTGGCGCCCCCGGCGGGAAGTTGGCCTGGAAATAGTTGGCCGAGATCCTGACCGCGATGGCCCCGAGGGCGGCCCCGGCAATCTGCTCGGCGCCGGGCAGGTGCACGGTGGCACCTTCGACGACCGGGAAGAAGGGCGGTTCCAGTGCCGCGAGCTGTCCTTGGGGCAAGGCGCTGCCGAGCTCGAGCGACGTTACGTGCTGCGCGGTCGAACCGGGCTTATAACCCGGGGCAGCGAAGGCTAAGAGCTGGCCCCCGAGCGATGGGCTCCGCCGCGACACGCTCGCGGCGGCGTAGGCATTGGAGATCTGCTGGGCAGTGGTAACGGCGTCCCAACCGTTGTAGCCGTCCACCGCCACCTTCTCGCTGACAAAGATGGCGCCCGTCTGAAACTGCACGCCCCGCGCTTCGAGGTCGGTGGCCGTGTGCGCGAAGGGGTAGTCAGCACCGTTGACCCGGGCCCAGAACACCTCGTTGTCGTCAGGGGGAAGGGGGAAGTTCCCGACGGCCATCGCGCTGTTCACGGGGTCGAGTGGCGGGGTGGCCAGCGTCGTCACCGTGACCTGGCGGAGCGGGTTCTGGCGGCCGGCGTAAGGCTCAGCGGCAGAGCCCGCGTAATCACGGGTTGGCTCCACGACCACGACGTACTGGCGCTGGACCAGATAGGCAACCACGTCCGCGTTAGCGTCGACTTGGAACTCGCGGTCCGTCACCTCTATGTGCACCGCCCGGTGGCCAAAGGGGAAAAGGTGGCCGGCGCGCACGGCTCTTACGTAGCTTTCTCTGCCCGTGACCATGCGGTGGCGCCAGTCGGTAAAGGAACTGGCCGACGGGGTGTCCCAGGTGCCGTGCAGGTTCATGGTCGCCCCGAGGGCGGTGAGCATGAGGAGATGCGCTTGCGCTGGCACGCTTGGGAGCGCCGGCAACGCGACCGCGGCCGGGCTCGTGCTCCCGCTCCTTCCGCACGTGAGCGCGATCAGGCCGAGTCGGTCCGAGTTGGAAAGGGACGCCACGTACGACGGCCCGAAGGGCTCAGGCAGGCCTTGGGGTAAGCCCGGTGTCCAAACGGCCCGAAGTGCCGGGGATGACTGGGGCGGCTCGACGCCGTTCACCCCAAGGCGCGTCTGCCACAGTTCGGTCCGCCCGCGGTAGGTGAGCGGGGACGAGGAGTGGGACCAGCTCCCAGAGCCGTCGGGCGAGAGCAGGAGCCGCGCCGGCGCCTCGATGTACGAGGCAAGGGCAGGTGGCGTGGTCCCTGTGAAAGGTGCGGCCTCCCACTGGAACGAGAGAGCCTCCCAGTCGAGCAGGCCCTCGACCGTGAAGGGGATCGCCTCCACCGACGCCGGCACGGCGAAGGCCAGTTGGCTTGCGCCAGCCAGGAGCGCTGGCAGCGGCGGGTCGGGCCAGGCCGCCGGCGGGGTGGCCCCCACCGGCACGGCCGCTTCGAGCAAGGCTTGGGGCGGGAACTCGACGACCAGGAAGGCCGCCCGGGCACGATCTCCCCTCCGGAGCACGGCTTGGCTGCCCGAGGTGTCGAGGATGAGGTTGTACCCGTTGAAGAGGAGGACGAGCATGTCTTCCCTGCGGAATACCGGCGCCGAGAACGTGAGCTGTGGCGCAGGGGGGGCCGGGAGGGCCGTCGGCTCGGGGGAGCCTTTGGGGGTTGCCTGACGGGGCGCTGGCGGGAGGGCGAAGCGAGGGAAGGAGCCACGAAGGTAGAGCCAAGCAGCGGCGCCACCCATCAGGCCGAGCACCTGGCGGCGGCTGGGCCGGGGCTCGCCCGTCACGTTGGGCGCTAAGGTACCCACAACTGGTGATTTTCGGGTACTCGCCCACCTGTTCGCATCAGGAGGGGCACCTGATCTTTCCGGGCCGAGGAGCCGCGGGGCCGAGCGCCTCTCCCCTTCTTGGCAGGCTCAGCAGGTGCCTTTCCTGTAGGTGAGGTGGGCAGTGCCCACCTATGTCACTCAGCCACTGCGGCCGTTGTCCCCCAGATGTCCCCGACGGTGAAGCCGGCCGGGAACGGGTCCTCGGGATCAAGTACATAGCGGGCGTGGCCGGTTACCCAGGCCCGTCCGCTTATGGTGGGCACCACCGCGGGGTGGTCGCCGACTTTCGCCTCGGCCACCAGTCGGCCGGTGAACACGGTGCCCAGGATCCCCTCGTTGCGGAACGGGCGGCCGATCGGAAGGGCACCGCGGGCATGCAGTACGGCCATCCGGGCGCAGGTCGCTGTCCCGCAGGGGGAGCGGTCCAAAGCGCCCGTCCAGGTCTCGGGCCGCGACCAGTCGAAGGCCCCGGTCGAGACGACCACAGCGCTGCGCTGGTCGGCACCCGGCACGCGCGGAGGGCCCGTCAGGCAGGCGATCGTGGGGCCGGCCATGTCCGGGTGGTCGGGATGGGACTGGGGGACCTGTTCTCGAGCGGCGGCCTTGATGCATTCGCCAATGCGGACGATGTCGCGTCCCTCATCGGGGGCCAGGCGGAGCCCGAGCGCAGCAGCGTCCGCGATGACGTAGATCATCCCGCCGTAGGCCAGGTCCACCTCCAAGGTCCCGATGTTGGGCACCTCTATTTTGGCGCCGAGTTGCATGGCGAAGGCGGGCACGTTTTGGAAGGTGAC
>JAKAWM010000088.1 GCA_021827285.1 Actinomycetes bacterium
CATCGCCTAGGACCTCGTAAGCGGCCGAGACCTCCTTGAAGCGCTCTTCGGAGCCGGGGTTGGCATCAGGGTGGTACTGTTTGGCCAGCTTGCGGTAGGCGCGCGTGATCTCCTTGTCGGTGGCGCTCTTGCTCACCCCGAGGATCTTGTAGTAGTCCTTTTCGAACCACTCGCGCTGCGCTGGCAATCCCGGTCAGCCCCTCACCGTGACCATGGCGGGCCGCAGCGCCCGGCCCTTCCAGCGGTACCCAGCCCGCAAGACTTCGCTCACCTGCGGCCCCCCTTCGTCTGCCTCACCTGTGCCCGGTTCGTGGGCCACTGCTTCGTGGTGCTCGGGGTCAAAGGGCTGCCCCTCGGGGTCGATGCGCTCCAGGCCCTCCTTGGCCAGCGTGTCGAACAACGCCGCGGCCAGCTGCTTCACGTCTTCGCCGCCGCCATGGGCCAGCGCCAGGTCGGCGGTGTCCAGTACGGGCAACAACTTCTTTACTAGAGATGTAGCTGCCAGCTCCACCGTGTCCCGGTATTGACGGTCAACGCGCTTGCGGTAGTTATCGAACTCGGCTTGGACGCGCCTGAGGGCGTCCAGGTATGCGTCCCGCTGGCGGGCGATCTCGGTCAGTTCACCCCCCTCGTCGGAGAGGGGCAGGTCCGGCACTGGCTCCACCTCGGCGGTGAGCTCCGGCACCGAGGGCTCAGGCACCTCGGCGTCATCGGGAGCCGCCTGAGCCGCGCCCGGCTGGAAGTCGGCATTGCTCATTAGGCCTGGCCGCCCTCGTCGACGATCTCAGCATCGACCACCTCGTCGTCCGCGCCCCCGCTGACCGGCCCGTTGGCATTGGAGGCGCCATCAGGCCCGCCGGAGGTACCCGCGGTCGCGCCGGCGGCGGCAGCTTCGTAGAGGTGCTTGCCCAGTTCCTGGACACTCATGCCGAGACGCTCCGTGGCGCTCTTTATGGCTTCCAGGTCGCTACCGGCTATGGCTTCTTTCAATGCCTTCAAATCCGACTCCACGCGCTCCTTTTCGGGCCCGCTGATAGAGGCGGCCTGGTCGCGCAGCATCTTTTCGGTTTGGTAAACGAGCGAATCGGCATTGTTCCTGGTCGTGGCCTCTTCCTTACGCCGACGGTCGTCATCGGCGTGAGCCTCCGCGTCGCGGACCATGCGGTCGATCTCATCCCTGGCGAGAGCGGATTGGCCGGTTATGGTCATCGATTGTTCTTTGCCCGTAGCCCGGTCACGTGCCGACACGTGGACGATGCCGTTGGCGTCTATGTCGAAGGTGACTTCGATCTGGGGGACGCCGCGAGGTGCCGGCGGCAGGTCAACGAGCTCGAACTTGCCCAAGGTCTTGTTGTACATCGCCATCTCGCGCTCACCTTGGAGAACGTGCACCTGCACGGAGGGCTGCATATCCTCGGCGGTGGTGAACACCTCGCTCTTTTTGGTCGGGATGGTGGTGTTGCGCTCGATCAGCTTGGTCATTACGCCACCTTTGGTCTCGATGCCAAGAGACAGGGGTGTGACGTCGAGCAGCAGGATGTCCTTGACCTCGCCCTTCAGCACGCCGGCCTGGATGGCTGCGCCCACGGCCACCACCTCGTCGGGGTTGACGCCCTTGTGAGGGTCTTTGCCGGTCAGGGCGCGCACGAGCTCTTGGATAGCCGGCATGCGGGTGGCCCCACCGACCAGGACCACGTGGTCGATCTTGTCCTTGAGCAGCCCCGCGTCCTTGATCGCCTGGTCGAAAGGCCCCCGGCACGCCTCGACGAGGTCCGCCGTGAGCTCTTGGAACTTGGCCCGGGTGAGCTTCAGGTCGAGGTGCTTGGGCCCTTCGCTGGTCGCGGTGATGAAGGGCAGGTTTATGCTGGTCTCCTGCACCGCGGAGAGCTCGATCTTGGCCTTTTCCGCCGCCTCCTTCAGCCTTTGCAGGGCCATCTTGTCATTGGCGAGATCGACGCCTTCGGTGTCCTTGAAGGTCTTGACCAACCAGTCGATCACCCGCTGGTCCCAGTCGTCACCACCAAGGTGCGTATTGCCGCTTGTGGACTTCACCTGGAAAATACCCTCGGATATCTCAAGGATCGAGACATCGAAGGTCCCGCCGCCGAGGTCGAACACGAGGATCGTCTGCTCCTCTTCCTTATCCAACCCGTAGGCCAGCGCGGCCGCCGTAGGTTCGTTGATGATCCTGAGGACCTCGAGCCCCGCGATCTGACCCGCCTCTTTGGTCGCCGTCCGCTGGGCGTCATCGAAGTACGCCGGGACGGTTATGACGGCTTGGGTGATGGACGTGCCCAGGTAGCTTTCGGCGTCCCTCTTCAGCTTTTGCAAGATCCGGGCCGAAATTTCCTGGGGCGAGTAGCCCTTGCCGTCTATGTCGATGCGCCATGAGTTGTCTCCCATATGGCGCTTGACCGATCGGATGGTCCGGTCCGGGTTGGTGATCGCCTGGCGCTTGGCCACCTCGCCGACCAGGACCTCGCCGGCTTTTGAAAACCCGACCACCGAGGGCGTGGTCCGCGACCCCTCGGCGTTGGCGATGACGGTCGGCTCGCCGCCCTCCAGAACGGCAACCACTGAGTTGGTGGTACCGAGGTCGATACCTACGGCCTTTGCCATGAAACAGCCTCCTTGGGCCTCTGTGGGCGGGGCTCTAGTGCCCTGCTCGTAGGGTTGTGTTGTCAGTTCTTAGAGCACTTACGATGGCTCGTGGTCCCATCATAGCAAAGTTGAGCGCCTTAGTATCAAGAATCTTAGCCGTGGTTCTTGAGGGCTGCTCCGAGCGTAAGCTCCAAGGCATGCCCACCCTCGTCCTAGCCCGCCACGGTCAAAGCCTCTGGAACCTCGACAACCGCTTCACCGGCTGGTGGGATGTGGACCTCTCGGGCAACGGAGAAGCAGAAGCTCACCAAGCGGGCCGGCTGCTGTCCGACCAGGGCCTGCTCCCGGACGTGGCTCATACTTCTTTGCTGGCCCGGGCCATCAGGACCCTCAATATCCTCCAAGAGGAGACCGGCAGGCTGTGGATCCCGGTCCACCGCCACTGGCGGCTCAACGAGCGTCATTACGGCGACCTGACCGGTCTGGACAAGTCGGGGGTCCGCGAGCGCTATGGGGATGAGCAGTTCCGCTTGTGGCGGCGTAGCTACGACGTCCCTCCCCCTCCCATGGCCCCCGGGCACCCCTACGATGTCACCACGGACCCCCGATATGTGCCGGGCGTCGTCCCCCGGACCGAATGCCTGGCCGACGTGGTGGTCAGGATGCTCCCGTACTGGTACGACGCCATCGCCCCGGACCTCCTGAGCGGCAAGGTGGTGCTCGTGGCTGCCCACGGCAATAGCCTGCGTGCCCTCATCAAGCACCTGGACCAGGTGCCGGACAAAGAGATAGCCGGCCTTGAGATCCCCACGGGCGTGCCCATTGTCTACGAGCTGGACGAGGCGCTGGTACCTCTCCAGCGGGGGGGCCGCTGGCTGGGTGATCCCGAGGCCATTGCCGCGGCGGCGGAGGCGGTGCGCCAGCAGGGCCAGCGCAGCTGAGCCCCAACATCGGCCGGGCCCCTGACCCCTTCCCCAGAGGAGATGACTGTGCGGCCCGTCACCTACCGGGTAACCTTTGGCTCCGATGAAGTCCCGGGCGGCGGTGCTGGTGGTGATGTCGGTGTCACTGGTGGTGCTCAGCGGCTGTGGCCACTCGAAAAAGAGCGCCCTGAACAACCGGGCGACCAGCTCGACCGGCTCCAGTACGACCCGTGCCCGCTCCACCACCACCCGCCCGGCGAGACCGGTGTGCCCGCTTACCGGCGCCCCCGCGCCCGGAGGCAGGGTGCCCCAGCGGCCCGCATTGGCCATAAAGGTGGAGAACCTCCCCGCCGCCCGCCCGCAGTGGGGCCTCGACAAGGCCGACGTTGTTTTCGAGGAGCCGGTGGAGGGGGGCATCACCAGGTTCATCGCTGTCTACCAGTGCCGCAACGCCTCTCGCGTGGAGCCCGTGCGCTCGGGACGCTTCGTAGACATCGACATCTTGAAACCGCTCGGCAAGACACTCTTTGCCTATGCCGGTGCCATACAACCCGTGGTGAACGCGGTGCGCGCCCCCGGGTCCCTTCTCGAAGACGTGGGCTCCTTCGTGGCGACCGGCGCGTACTCTCGGGACCCGACACGCCTTGAGCCCCACAACCTGGAGACCTCGACGGGCGCCCTTTACCAGGCCGCAGCCAAGCTAGGGTACTCGGGCCCGCCCCCGCCCCCCCTGTTCAGGTACGGGCCGCCGGTCATGGGAGGTACTCCCGCTTCGGCCGTCCACCTCCACTTCCCCCTCGACGTCACCACCTGGACCTGGGAGCCCAAGGCCAAACGTTGGGCCCGGTCCTATTCGGACACTGGGCCGGCAGTGCAAGGTGACAACGTGCAGATCACGGCCGCCAACGTACTGGTGCTCCATGTCGTCCAGTACCCCACGCCCTACGTCGAAGATGCTACGGGGGCCCACGAGAACCAGCTCGTCCTGACCGGCAGTGGCCAAGCCTGGGTGTTCCGTGGTGGTGCTCAGTTTTATGGCAAGTGGGAGCGGCCCTCTCTTTCCGACCCCACCACCTTCGTCGAGACCAACGGGACAAAGATCACGCTCCAGCCGGGTAACACCTGGGAGGAGCTGGTCCCAACCGGCGAGGCTGTGGGCGTCACCCCGTAGCCGCGTTCAGCCGCCGGTGAGGTGCCGGCGCCACAGCAAGCCGGTGAACGTGCCCCAGGCGACCGTTATGACGCCCCAAGCGGTGCCGTAACCGGTGTGGCCGTCGAGGAAGAAAGTAACGCACAGGCCCAAAGCGACCAGTGAGAAAACAGCCAGTATGCGCCATCCCCACGGGGACCGGGTTATGGTGGCCATGGCCGGCGGCTTGTTGAAGCCGTCGGCCGGAGCCGCTCGGTTGGCGGGCGCCGGTCCGCCCGTCTGGGCTCTAAGGGGACCGGTCTGAGCGGTCCCCTTAGATGGTTGCCCGGGTGACGCTGACTTGCCAGAGACCACGATTGACAACCTATATGGCTCCAGGCCCAGTTTCCCCGGTGCGGATGCGCATTACGGTGTCGGCTCGAGTAACCCAGATCTTGCCGTCACCGATCTTGCCGGTACGGGCAGCTTTGGCTATGGCCTCGACGACGTCATCAGCCATTTCGGCTGCCGTCAACACCTCGATCTTCACCTTGGGGACGTACTCGACTCGGTACTCAGCGCCCCGGTACACCTCGGTGTGGCCTCGCTGGCGGCCGAAGCCCCGCACGTCGGTGACGGTCATGCCCGCGATGCCGACATAGGAAAGAGCCTCTCTCACCGCGTCCAGAGCAAAGGGCTTGATGACGGCTGTGACCAGGATCACGAGGCACCACCTCCCACGGCGGTGACGACCGGTACGGCCGCTGGCAAAGGACGAGCTTCCCCGTAGCCCTCGGGCAGGACCCGGCGGGCCCCCTCGGTCTCCGGGTAGGCCTCCTCGTCGTGGACGGCCAGGTCGCCGACCTCCAGTTCCTCGTCAGACATGCGCAAGGGCGTAAAGAACTTGATGACCCGCAGTATGAGGAACGTCACCAGCGCGTCCCACACTATGACGGTCAAGGCCGCCCCCAACTGGATGGCCACCTGGCCCGGGTGCCCATAGAGGGCTCCCGTGACCGAGACGGCTGAGCCGGCCACGCTGCGGTAGACGACCACCGACGGGTCGGCAAAAACTCCCACCATCAGACCGCCGAACAAGCCGGCCATGCCGTGGGTGTACACGATCCCCATGGCGTCGTCGACTCTCTTCATGAACCTGGCCCGGGACAAGTAGGTCCAGGCCATCCAGACGATGGTGGAGTCGATGGCGCCGATCAGCAGGGCTCCCGCCCCGTTCACGTAACCTGCGGAGGGGGTGATAGCCACGAGCCCTACCACCAGGCCGTTCACCGCTCCGAGGAAGGTCGGCTTCTTGGCCGGCCCGAGATAGGTGTCCCAGATCACCCAGGTGAGAAGGGCGGCGGCGGTGGCCAGGTTGGTGTTGAGCACGGCGGCTGCCGCGTCCGCGCTGGCGAAGTAGGGGTCGCCACCGTTGAAACCGTTCCATCCCAGCCAGACGATCCCAGCCCCGATGGCGACTAGGGGCAGGCTGTGGGGTAGAGCCTTTTCCCTGTCCCGTTTCAGGCGGGGCCCGATCATGGCGGCAGCTACGAAGCCGCTCGTACCGGCGGCCAGGTGGATAACGTAGCCGCCCGAGAAGTCCGCGGCACCCTGGTGCGCCCAATAACCGCCGCCCCACAACAAAAAGGCATTGACAGCATAGGCCAGCGAAGTCCACAGGGGCACGAATATCAGCCACACCTTGAACTTGATGCGGCTGAGAACACTCCCGAGGAAAAGGAGCGGGGTGATGGCGGCGAAGACGAACTGGAAGTAGACAACGCTGGCTTGCGGTAAGGCAAATGCCGGCATACCCCCGTCTACCTGCGGGATGCTGGCCTGGGCCTGCAGGCCAGTGTGGCTGAGGGTGGTCCCGGGCCGTCCCACGAAGTTGGCGAAGAAGTTGACTATATCGTTGTGCTTCGAATAATCCCAGTTCACCCCCTTGTGGAACAGGGCGTAGCCGAAACCCATGTTGTAAGCCCACAGCACCCACACCACCAAGACGGCGGCAAAGCCGGCAAAGGTCATGAGGATCGTATTGACGACCCACTTCTTTTGGACCAGGCCACCGAATAGCACAGCCAGCCCGGGTACGCTCATCAGCGCGACAAAGGTTGCCGCGGTGAGCTGCCAGGCGTTATCACCGGTGTTCAGGTAGGCTTGGTCCGACGAACTGGGCGGCGTGCTGGCGGCCTGCAGAGTCATCATTAGCAGGTGGTGCAACAAAACCTCCTTATCGGGAAAGCGGCACCCGCGGCATGGCCGCGGTCCACGCCATGACGGTACGCGGCCAAGATTTCCTAGCCGCGACCGCCATGTTTCCGCCGTGTTACAAAGCTGAGGTACCGAGGCCGCCCAGGCTCTCTTCTATCGCCAACCTCAGTGCCTGCGCCCGTGCTTCGCCCAGGACCTTGGCCCCCCCACACTGCACGTAGAAGCTGTCCACGACCGCGGTACCGAGCGTGGCTACCCGGGCGGAAACGATATCCAGGCCCTGAGCGGCGATGGCGGCGGTGATCCGGTGCAATACCCCGGGGGCGTCGAGAGCCCGGACTTCGACAACGGTGGCTTTGGCTGAGGCGTGGTTGTCAACGATAACCCTCACGTCCGGTACGCCCAGCGCCAGCGCCCGCCTGACTGCCCGGCTGGCTGGCTGGCGGGCCAGAGCGGCACCGACGTCGAAGCGTTGCCCGGAGGCTCTTTCGATGTCGGCAACGACCCGTTCCCACGGCGGCTCGGCACCTTCGGGCAGGTCAAGCGCGAAGACCTCCAGTGCCGCCTTGCCCTCGCTGTGCACGCGGGCCTCGAGGACACCCACCCCGTACACGGCCAGCACCCCGGTCACGTCACTCAGAAGGCCCGGGCGATCAGGGGCGACGATAATCAGTTCGTGAGGACCTGGGTAGGCCTGGAAGCCTCCCGCCGCCATTATCCGGCGGTGCTCAGGCGAGGGGAACTGGGTACCCTGGGGGGCTGGTTGGCCCGCCAGAACCGCCTCTGTCCTCGCCGTCAGTTCCTGGACAAGACCGGCCCGCCATGAGTTCCAGGCGACCGGGCCGGTGGCGCGGCCGTCGGCAGCGGCCAGCACCGCCAGGATCTCCAGTGCTGCCTCGTCGCCCACGGCCCCGGCGACCGCGGCCGCGGTGGCCGGATCCTCGAGGTCCCGGCGGGTGGCCATGTCCGGCAGCAAAAGGTGGTGGCGGACCACCTTTTCAAGCATTTCGCCGTCCTGTGTGGACAAGCCGAGGCGACGTGCCACCCCGGCCGAGATAGCCGCGCCTGTTTCTGAATGATCACCGGGCAATCCTTTCCCGATGTCATGCAGGAGGGCCGCCAGCACCAAGATGTCGGGCCGGCGGACTTCGCGCAACGACCCTGCCGCGTTGGACACCGTCTCCAGAAGGTGCCGGTCAACCGAAAAGCGGTGGTACGGGTTGAACTGCGGCCGGTTACGGACATGTGCCCACTCCGGAAGGTAGCGTTGCCATGCACCGAGTTGGTCGAGGGTTTCGACGGCGTGGACGGCACCGGTGGGGCACGAAAGCAGCCGGAGAAATGCGCGGCTCACCTCAGGTGGCCACGGCTCGGGCAGGGGAGGAGCAGGCTCGGCTAGGCGAGCCATCGTGGCGCGCGATAAGGGCAGGCCCAGCTCAGCCGAAGCCGCGGCGGCCCGGAGGGCCAAGGTCGCATCCGAGCCAAGTTGCGTGCCAGCCGGGACCACAACCTCGTTGTCTCGGAGGACCAGCCCGGGTTCGAGCGCCCGGTCTGCGGACCCGGCTCGCCCCTTTGGTCCCGCCAGCCAGGACTCGGCCCGGCGCCACGCATCTTCAGTCAGCCAGGCTATGGACCGGCCCGCCGTTGCCACTTCGTGGGCCAGGGCCTCCCTGCCGCCGAGGCCCAAGGCTTCGGCCACCCGGTCCTGGTCTTCCAAGCTGAGCCGCTCGCTTCGTCGCCCGTTCGGCCTCTGCAACTCCACCCGGACCGAGTGCAAGCGGTCGCCCGCCGGCTTCAGGCGCTCGTCGGCGACGACCTGGTTGACGACGGGAGTTACCGCCGCCATGAGCGCCAGCAACTGGAGATCCCTG
>JAKAWM010000089.1 GCA_021827285.1 Actinomycetes bacterium
GATGACGGCAACGCCGCCGGCCAGCTTGGCCAAGCGCTCCTGGAGCTTCTCACGGTCCCAATCGGACTCCGTCTCGTCGATCTCCTTTTTGATCTGGGCGATCCGGGCCTTTACGTCGGCCTCCGAACCGGCTCCTTCGACGATCGTGGTGGAGTCCTTGTCCACCACGACCTTGCGGGCACGGCCCAGAAGGTCGAGGCTCGTGTTTTCGAGCTTGAGGCCGAGCTCCTCGGAGACCACCTGGCAGCTGGTCAGGATGGCAATGTCGGCGAGCATGGCCTTGCGCCGTTCCCCGAAGCCGGGGGCCTTCACCGCCACGCTGTTGAAGGTGCCCCGGATCTTGTTGACCACCAGCGTGGCCAGAGCTTCACCGTCCACGTCCTCTGCTATCACAAGTAGGGGCTTACCCGTCTGCATGACCTTTTCGAGGATGGCGATCAGGTCGTGGGCGGAGCTGATCTTCTGGTTGGCAACGAGGATATAGGGATCCTCCAGCACCGCCTCTTGACGGTCCTGGTCGGTGATGAAGTAGGGCGAGATGTAGCCCTTATCGAACTGCATCCCCTCCGTGAACTCGAGCTCCAAGCCGAAGGTGTTGGACTCCTCGACGGTCACGACGCCGTCCTTACCCACCTTGTCGATGGCATTGGCGATGACCTCACCGATGGACGAGTCAGCGGCCGAGATGGACGCCACCTGAGCTATCTCGGCCTTGTCGTCAACGTCCTTGGCCAAGCCGTGGATGGACTGCACGGCCACGGCTACGGCCCGCTCGATGCCCTTTTTAAGCGACAGCGGGTTTGCTCCCGCGGCCACATTGCGGAGGCCCTCGCGGACCAGGCCCTGAGCCAGGACGGTGGCCGTTGTGGTGCCATCGCCGGCGACGTCGTTGGTCTTGGTCGCCACCTCCTTCACCAGCTGGGCACCCATGTTCTCGAAGTGGTCCTCGAGCTCGATCTCTTTGGCAATGGTGACGCCGTCGTTGGTGATAGTGGGTGCTCCCCACTTCTTGGATATGACGACGTTGCGACCCTTGGGCCCGAGGGTCACCTTCACGGTGTCGGCGAGCTTGTTGACTCCGGCCTCGAGGCCCCGCCGGGCCTTCTCATCGAAGTTGAGCTGCTTAGACACTACTTCTTCACCTTGGCCAAGACGTCACGGCTGTTGAGGACGAGGAGATCCTCGCCGTCAATCGTCACTTCGGTGCCGCCGTACTTGGAGTACAGGACGGTGTCGCCGACCTTGATGTCGATCGGGATGAGCTCGCCCGTGTTGTCGGCCCGCCGGCCGGGCCCGACGGCCAGGACCTCGCCCTGCTGTGGCTTCTCCTTGGCCGTGTCGGGGATGACGAGGCCCGATGCGGTCCTCTCCTCTGCTTCGTTGGGTCGTACAACGATACGATCGTCGAGTGGCTGCAAAGTCATGATGTGGCCTCCATATGGGTCAACCGGTTCACCCGGTTAGCACTCTCACCGGACGAGTGCTAAAGATAGCCGCTCCTGAGCGTTAGTTCAAACGGCTCTCCAAACGCGGCCTCCGCCCGGCTCCGGACCGCCCCGACGCGCAAAAGCCGCAGCCGCGGCTAAGGGGTGGTTTAGCCCCAGGCCGGCTGGGTAGGGTCCAGAAGGCTCCGTACGGCCTGACCTGGGGCCTTTAGACCGGGCCCTGCTCAGATGGCAGGGCGAACGAGGACCCAGCCACCTGGAGAACTGTTGGGACACTACCCTCCGTCACTAGCCAGACTAGCGCCTGACGATGGCGGCTCCCGCTGGCGCCCAGTCCCGAACCCGCGGGCTCGGCGAAACCGTTGGCTCCTGCAGCCTGCAGAGGGCGCTGGCGACCTGGCCAGTCACTGGCCAACGGCGAGAGACCAGGCGAACTGGCGCGACCAAGCCGCGTGCCGTGACCTGCCCACCGAGTTTTTCTTTCCCGTCGGTCACGGCTCCCTCGCCCGGGCGCAGGCCGAAGTGGCCAAAGCCGTGTGCCAGGACTGCCCGGTGCGATCGGACTGCCTGCTGTTCTCGATGGTGACCAACGCTGAGTACGGCGTCTTTGGGGGCCTGTCCGAGGATGAACGCCGAGCCTTGCGGCGCCGTCTTGGACCGTCCTACGACGCCGGCCAGCTCGAGGAGACGGCGTAAGCGCGGCCTAGGCGCCCAGGGTGCGGCGTGAGGCGCGACCTAGGCGCCCAGGGTGCGACGAAAGAAGTCGGCCTCCAGCAAGAGCAGGTTCTCGGCCACATCTTCGCGCGCCGCCATGTGCGTGATCCCCGGCAGGGGCAGCACCTGGTGGGGCCGGCCGGCCGAAAGTAGCGCGGCGGACAGCCGGATGGTGTGGGCCGCGTAGACGTTGTCGTCCACCAGCCCGTGGACGAGCAGCAGGGGCCGTTTTAGCCCTGCCGCCCGGGCCATCAGCGACGAGCGCTCGTAGGCCTCCGGCTCTGCGTCTGGGTGACCCAGGAAGCGTTCGGTGTAGTAGGTGTCGTACAGGTGCCAGTCGGTGACCGGGGCACCGGCAAATGCGGCATGGAAGACGTCCGGTCGTTCCATCACGGCCAGGGCCGCCAGGTAACCGCCAAACGACCAGCCCTCGATGCCGACCCGGCCGAGGTCAAGTTCGGGCACTTCCGCCGCCGCCCCTTGGAGGGCGTCCACCTGGTCCTGCAGGACCGGGCCAGCGAGGTCGCCATAGATCGCGCGCTCCCACGCCGGCCCCCGCCCGGGCGTCCCCCTCCCGTCCGCCGTCACCACGGCAAAACCCTGGTCGGCTAGCCACTGCGCCTCCAACCAGCCCGAGCGCGCCTTCATAACCGTCTGGTGGCCGGGACCGCCGTACGGTGCCATGATGACCGGCAGCCGGCCTCCCCGGTGCCCAGTGGGAAGCACGATACCGACGCTCAGCCGCCTCTCACCGACCTTCAGGAAAAAGACGGCCGGTTCGAGCACCGGCACTTCTGCTGTGGACAGCAAACGCCGCGATGGCGAACCATCCATGTAGACCGAACTGCGGGCCCCATGCCACCCCATGGAACGTTCGCTCAATACCCTCACCTGCCCGTCGCCAAAGGCGGCAGACACACCTCCGTTGCCGGTCAACTTTTCCAGGCCTTCCCCCGCTGACCATCTCCAGGCCTCGACAACCTCGGGTTCACCCTCAGCCGAGGCGGTAAAGACAACTGACCGACCGGTGCTGGTCACTTCTCGCACCTGGAGCCCGGGGTGGGTGACGGCCTTGCCGGCTACGGAGAGCCCGCGTGCTCCTTGCTCGTTGACCGCCCACACCAGCCGACCGTCCTCCAGCCAGGCTGGGAGCCCCGGCACCCGGTCCACCCAAGGGTCGTCCGTGGTCGTGACCAAGGGCGCGGTCTCCCCGGTGCTGAGATCTACCTCCAGCACGGCGCTGGCCTTGTGGTCCCGTTGCTCTACGAGGACGAGAGGCGGCCCGAAGCGGCTCCAATGCACGGCCACCAGGTAGGAGAAGCGGTCGTGGTCCCAGCGGATCTCCTGACGGGCCCCGCCAGGAGCGGCCTCCAGGTGCCAGAGGGAGACCATGGCGTCCGGCCCGCCGGCTGCAGGATAGCGGTGGGGCTGGGGCTTGGCGGCAGGGTGGGCCGGGTCGGACGTCCACCAGGTCCCAACCGGCGAGTTGTCCACCCGCGCCGCCAGGAGCGAGCGGCCATCCGGCGCCCACCAAAAGCCTCGGCGGCGCCCCATTTCCTCAGCGGCGACGAACTCGGCAGCGCCCCAGGTCACCTCCTCAGCGTCAGCACCTTCCTGGGCCAGCACCATGGCGGGCTGATGGCCCCCGCTCGCGACCAGGCATAGGGCCGGACCGGACAGGAAGGCCACCGCTTGACCCGTTGGGGCGGGCCTCGGATCGACCACCCCGGGCAACGCCGGCAGTTGCCTTGCGGGCCGGCCGGCGGAGGTCAGGTCCGTCCACCACAGCTTCCCCCCGAGAGCAAAGGCCGCGTGCTCGACGGCCTCGTCACAGCCGTAACCGACGATCCCCTCGGCGCGCTCGCGCGCCCTCTCCCGGCGGGCGCGCTCTTCTGGCGGCACCTCTTCGGCACCGGTCTGCAGTAACTGGGCCGGGTTGGCCGCTTCGCGCTCCTGCCCGGTGGCTACGTCGTACACCCACAATGATGTTGCCGGGTCGTCGCCCGCTGGTGAGCGTAGGAAAACCACCCGCTCACCCCCCGGTGGCACGGTAAAATCATGAGGCGCACCAAGAGAAAACCGGCGCGTGCGTGCCTGCTGGCGTGGGAAGGAGAGGGCCACCGCCTACACCAGGGGCAATTTGAGATTGGGGTCGGCGGCGGCACCGAGGGGGGTGGGCCCGTCTGCCCGCAGGCGGTACCAGGCGGTGGCCCCGATCATGGCCGCGTTGTCGGTGCACATGGCTCGTGACGGTATAAAGGCGCTACGGCCGTCGGCCACGCAAGCCTCCCTCACCCTTTCCCGTAGCGACGTGTTGGCGGCCACGCCTCCCCCGATGCAAATGGCCTTGGCACCAACCTCGCCGGCGGCCCGGCGGGCCTTGGTCACGAGAACGTCAACCACCGCCTCTTGGAAACTGGCCGCCACGTCGCAGACCCGCACCTCGGGATGAGCCTTGACATAGCGGACCACTGAAGTCTTGAGCCCGCTGAAGGAGAAATCGTAACCTACCCCGGCCAGGCCACGGGGAAAGGCAATAGCCGTGGCGTCCCCCTGCCCCGCTTCACGTTCGATGGCCGGGCCGCCGGGGTACCCGAGGCCCAAGAACCGGGCCACCTTGTCAAAGGCCTCTCCGGCCGCGTCATCTATCGTCTGGCCGAGCAGGCGGTACTCCACCCCGCCCTGCCCGTCGCTTTGCATACAAATGAGCAGGGTGTGCCCACCCGAGACCAGCAGGACCACGGTTGGCAGGGACAGCTCGGGATCCTCAAGGAAGGCGGCGTGAAGGTGGCCTTCCATGTGGTTGACCCCCACAAAAGGCAGTCCCCACGACCAGGCGTAGGCCTTGGCCGCGCTCACCCCAACCAGGAGAGAGCCGATCAGCCCGGGGCCTATGGTGGCCGCCACGGCATCAAGTTGCCCAGGCTCCACGCTCGCCTTCGTCATCGCGTCAGCCACGACAGGGCCCAGCAACTCGAGGTGGTGCCGGCTGGCCACCTCGGGCACGACCCCGCCAAAGGTCGTGTGGACGGCGGTCTGGCTGCTGACCACTGACGAGAGCACCCGGCGGCCATCCTCTACCACGGCAGCGGCCGTTTCGTCGCAGGAAGTCTCGATGGCGAGCACCTTCACGCGGCCGCTCCTAAGCTGCGCAAGCGCTCTTGGACGTTGTCGGAGAGCAGCTCATAGAGCCACATAATGAGGGCGTCTTCACCCGTTTCGGCGTAGTAATTGCGCCGGACCCCGGCACTTACGAAGCCGAACTTATGGTACAGCTGCTGGGCAGCGACATTGCTCATGCGGACTTCTAGCGTCATGGCAACACAATGACGACGGGTACTCTCTTGCGCCAGGTGCATCAGCAAGCGAGTGCCCAGGTGCTGGCGCCGCATGGGTGGAGCAACGGCCAGGTTGGTCACGTGCGCCTCGTCGGCCACGAACATGAGCCCGCCGTAGCCGGCGATCTTGCCGCCGGCGCGGCAGACGACATAGTAACGGGAACCGCCCTGTGCCAGTTCACTCGTGAACACGCCGAGCGTCCAAGGCTTGGGGTGAGCTCGGTGCTCGATACGCAGCACGGCGGGCAAGTGGCGCTTGTGCATGGGCTCGATCAGGATCTCCGCCAGGCGCGCCGGGTTGAGGGTCATTGGACTGGCCGGTCGGCGATGGTCGAGGTCATTTGTTCCCAACGTATCCTCACATCGGCTTGGCGGAGGTAGAGGGGCTCGGGTAGGCCAGAACCGGCGGGCCGGGGTTTGGCCAGCCGAACAGCTGCTATTTCAGCCACCACGAGCGGTGACGGCCAGATGTCAGCTGGCCCGCCCAGGTGCAGGCCCTGGCGCTCGAAGACATCCCGGTAACGCCAAGCTCCGTCGCCCACCACCAGGACCTCGCCTTGAAGAGATGCCAGTTCGGCGGCTAACTGTTCGGGATCGGCCAGCGCCGGTGGGTGGGCCTCGACTAGACCGTCGCCGGTTCTGGGCCCGTAACGCGCCCAAAAGACCTCGGACCTCCTCGCATCTACCACCGGTGCCACCGTGACGGGGCGGCACCGGTGAGGGAACGCCAGTACCTCCAAACTGGTTACGCCCGCGGCAGGGACCTCGAGCGCCAGGGCTATGGACCTGGCGGCAGCCAACCCGACCCGCAGCCCAGTAAACAGTCCGGGCCCGACGTCCACTGCTACGGCGTCGAGGTCGGCCGGGCGAAGACCGGCACGCCGGCACAGGTCGTCTATGGCCGGCATCAGGATCTCGGAGTGGCGCCGGCCGGCGACGACGGTGAAGGAGGCGAGGGGCCGCCCGTCTGCCCACAGCGCGCAGCCGACCAGTTGGGTGGCCGTCTCGACGGCCAGGATCCTCATGCCTCCTCGCTGCCCGCGAGAAGACGCTCCAACTCGCTCAGCCTCTCCCGCCAGCTCCCGCCTTCGGCTCGGAGCTCCAGCCGGCGAGCGCCGGCCGCGCCGGCCGCGCCGTGGTCCTCCATAGCCTGGTCCCCCGCGCCCTGGCCGCCCTTTGCGTCGTCCCTCTTGGCATGGTCCCTCTTGGCATGGTCCCTCTTGGCATGGTCCCTCTTGGCGTGGACGCCACCGAAATCGATGGTCACGTGGAGGCAGTCGCGGGGAAGCGCCGGTGCCGCCTTTTCCCCCCACTCAATGACGGCCACCGCGCCGTCTTCCAGCAGCTCCGGAATGGCCAGATCGACTATCTCTTGCAGTTGTTCGAGCCGCCACACGTCGGCATGGAGGAGGTCCCACCCCGCCCTGGTGGGATAACTGTGCACCAGCACGAAGGTGGGGCTGGTCACCGGCTCATCCACACCCAAGGCCGCGGCTAGGCCCTTGGTGAAGGTGGTCTTGCCGGCACCCAATTCGCCACCCAGAAGGACCACGTCTCCCTGCCGCAGTAGTGACGCCAGGGCCGCCCCGCAACGGGCCGTACCGGCTGGTGTGAGGGCAGTGAACGCAACGCTAACCACCGGCTCCGGGCCGGGGCCGGTAGCCGCCGGGCCCTTACCGGTCGTCTCCGTAGCCTCCGGGCCGGGGCCGGTAGCCGCCGGGCCCTTACCCGCAGTCTCCATAACGGGACTGATGCTACGGCCTCTTCCCGAGGGCTTCTTTAGCCCGGACGAAGTCCGCCCGCATTTGGGCCACAACTTCGCCTCCGCCCCGCAACGCCGCCGATGGGTGGAAGGTGGGTACCAGGTGCCCGGAGCGGTACGGGTACGTCCGGCCCCGCAGGCGGCTGATCCCTTCGGTCGTCCCGAGCAGGCTCTTGGTGGCGAAATTGCCGAGTGTGACAACGACCTTCGGGTTTACCAGCTCGAGCTGGGCCTCGAGGTAGGGATGGCAAGCTTCTATCTCGTCAGGCAGGGGATCGCGGTTGCCTGGAGGACGGCACTTTACGACATTGGCGATGGTGCAGCTGTCGCGCGTAATGCCCATCTCCTCGAGCATCAGGCGGTCGAGCAACTGGCCGGAACGGCCCACAAAGGGTAGGCCCTGCAAGTCCTCCTGCTCACCTGGGCCCTCCCCGACAAACATCAGCCCTGCCTCGGGGTTACCCATGCCGAACACAACGCTACGACGACCTTCGGCCAGCCGGCACCGGGTGCACTTAGCCACCTCCTCGGCCAACTGGAGCCAACGTCCATTCTTGCCCGTAACTGTCAAGTCTCCGCTCCCGCAGTGTTGTGGCGGGACCTTAGCGCCTTAGGGGGCAGCCGCACGGTGGTGACTGTACCATCAAGCCGGTGAACGCCAGCCCCCTACCCCCACACCAAAGCCGGTGAGCGCCAGCCCGCTTTCAGACGTCGCTCAGCGCCACGACATCTAAGATCCCGGCCGCCCTGCCCAGGTCCTCAACCACCCCCGCAGGTACGGGTTCGTCGAGCGACAGGGCCATGATGGCGGCCTGGCGGTCCGCCGAGCGACCCAGGTGAAGATCCACGATGTTGCAGCCGGCAGAGGCCAGCGTGGAAGTGACCAGCGCGACCATGCCCACCCGGTTGTCGTTGCGCACCACGAGCATCCAGCGGGCGAACGGCAACTCGATCTCGTGCTCGTCCAGCAGCACTATCCTCGGCTCGCCCTTGCCGAAGATGGTCCCCCCCACAGCCCGGCGCCCGCCTCGAATGGTCACCAGGTTGACGTACTCCACTGAAGTGCTGGCGGTGGTCGAGCGAACCACGACGCCGCGCTCAGTCGCCAGCTGGGGGGCGTTCACGTAAGAGACTGGCTCCTCGGTCACCACCGAAAACAGGCCCTTTTGCACCGCCAAGGTGAGGACTCGGGTGTCATGGCCGGCCAGGGGGCCTTGGAACTCGACTTGCAGAACGTCGGGCAGCTCGCGGGCCAAGGCAGCGAAGAGCCGGCCCAGTCGCTCGGCCAGCGGGACGAACGGGCTCACCACTTCGTCAACCTCGGCCGCCGGAACGTTGACGGCGAAAGGTACCAGATCGCCGGCCAGAGCCAGGACAACCTGCTCGGCGATCGTGACCCCCGCCTTGTCCTGCGCTTCGCGGGTGCTCGCCCCCAGGTGCGGGGTGACCACGACCTGATCGAG